>NZ_RZSF01000400.1:0-5170 GCF_004023325.1 Mesorhizobium sp. M1A.F.Ca.ET.072.01.1.1
GACATAGACCGCGCCGCTGAACGGATCGGCGCCCATCGTCTCGCGCACAAGTGCAGCCAATCCCTCCGCGCCCTTGCGGAAGTCCACCGGTTTCGTCGCCACCATGACTTTGATCGCACCGGTCGGCCCGATCACGTCGCAGCCTTCAGCGCCCGGATCACGGCGGCCACCGTCTTGGCATCGGCGCCACGGCCGACACGCATGGCGACGCCGTCGATCTCAAGCTCGATCACGCCGGCGTCGCGGACCGCCGTCCGCTTCCGTGGCCTTGCTGGACGGTACGCCGCGGGTTCCGACAAGGGCGCTGCAATCACCGCCGGCACGAACAGGGATTCCGATGCCGTCGCCTCCGCCAGTGGCTGGCGCGCTGCCCGGCGCCAGGCAAAGACCTGTTGCGGCCTCAGGCCATAACGGCGGGCGACCTCGGAGATGATCGCGTTCGGCTCCAGTGTCTCCGCGATGATCCGCGCTTTGTCATCCACCGACCACTGACGCCGACCACCAGCACCATTGATCACCTCGAAACGTCGAGGCTGCCGCTCCGGGTTAAGCGTAAGGTCAAGTCCAGACACAAGCCGATCTCCGATCCCAATGCAGAACCGGCAACCTCACAGATCGCGACCAAGCCCGAAAGGTGGTCCAGAAACACCGCTTACGTTTCAGTCTTTATCAGAGATGCTGGATCACAAATCAAGCCGAGGGCGTTCGTCGCGAGGATAGGAACCCAGCCCGGTACGGCCAATATGGCAGATAACCAACCAGCACCTCGCGCTATGCCATCCCGCCCGCATTCCCAGGTGGTCGCGCTGTGCCACTCAAGCTGATGCGGTCGTGCGGTTTGTCAACTCCGAGCGTTCGCGACCGGACCCTAAACAGAGATATCGAGACCCGACCTCTTCGAAGCCCCTGCGCCACTGGTCTGGTGAGGCAGTTAATTGGGCATTATTTCGTTACTTAACGGTCGATCGATTTGGAGGCTTCTCATATCATCTGGGCCGCAGGATCTTATTTTTTTTTGTTGGCAAACTGGAAATCGTGACTGATGCGGGGCGCACCCGTACGCCTCCCGGTACGCTTTCGAGAAGTGCGATGGAGAGACAAAGCCACAGGCAATCGCAATTTCAAGGACCGGCAGTCGCGAACTGATGAGTAGCAAGTGAGCACGTTCTAGACGAAGATCCAAATAATACCGACTTGGTGAACATCCCAGTTCGCGCCTAAACAGCCGCTCGATTTGACGGCGGGACAGGCTCGCCGATCGCACAATATCATCTAGCAGCAATGGTTCCGTGAGGTTTGCTTCCATCAACTCAATGACCTTGATGACCGCCTGATGGTTTAGTTGCACTCGAGAATGAAGCGGTAGACGTTGGCGATCACCTGCGGAACGGGTCCTGAACGCGATGGCTTTTTCGCAAACACGGTTGGCAACGATCGTCCCATGATGGCGGCCGACCAAATCCAGAAACATGTCGAAGGGGGCGTCACCGCCCGCGCAAGTGTATAGGTCTCCGTCCCGTTCAAAGGCGGTTTGAGTGGCTAGCACAAGTGGGAACCGCTCGGAGAACAGAGGGAATTGCTCCCAGTGCACTGCGCAACGCCGCCCTTCTGCAACTCCTGCTCGAGCGAGCGCGATGGTACCGCCACTTATGCCTACGAGGCTGCCGCGGCGATTGCGACACTCTCGTAGCCATGCATCAAGCTGCCTGTGCATACTAGGAGCATTGCGACCGCCCACGACGACGACAGTCGGCGGTGACATCGAACGCCGAGCCCGTTCACGTTCGAAGGGCAACGAAGAATCGGCGCAAACCAATAAACCGCAACTCGAGGCCGCTGGTTGCCCGTCGTCCGAAATCACTTGCCACCTGTAAATGTCCCGCCCCACCACTTCGTTGGCGAGCCTCAATGCTTCCAGTCCTGACGAGAGGGCCTGGAGCGAAAAGGTGGGCAGGAGGTAGAAGACAAAATTTTGCCACGCGGACTGTGCGTCTAGCATCCTTGGGTGCCCTTTTCTGCTGCCTTGATCGCTCAAGCTTCCAGCGGCGAAGCCAGGACTGCGCGACCGACTTGCTTATTTGAGACCAGACTCGATAAGTAACACGAAGGGTTCTGTGCCCGTCGAACCCGTATTCGGCAGCGCCTGAGCGAAGGTTTTGCACCTCGTCGCGTTCGCTAAACCGGGTATAGACTGAGCTCAGGCCCTGGATAAGGCGCTTTGGCGCCGTCCCACCTCGGTGGAGAGCCGAACTTCTCCCCCACAACGTGTCGTTCGATCCTCCATGTCGCGCTCGCTTACCTCCCAACATTGATTAACTCGCATGCCGGGCCCAGCAGTAGTTGTTGAGCCTTCGGGCAGAATCTCGTAGAGTGCTGCTGCCGAATAAATCGGCTGCTTGTCATCTAATTTAAAGTCGATCTCACGTCAGCATCATTTCAGGTGTACCCCAACCCCGGTCCAACCCATGACGGAACCTTTGCCCGGCATTTCTGCGGGGAGATGCCGTTGAAGTCTCGAAAGCTCTTTGCGAAATGCGAGGCCGATATGAATCCGCAGGCCATTGCGATATCAATGATCGGCATCCGCGTGCCCTCGATCAGCCGTTTTGCGTGCTCGACCCTGATTCGGAGATAATGACGAACGGGGGGTACTCCTATATGGGCAGCAAACAGCCGCTCAAGTTGGCGGCGAGAGATCCCTACCCTCTGAGCCACCTCGCCGAGTGACAACGGGAACTCGACATTCTCCTCCATGGTCCGCATCGCTAACTCCAGCTTGGGGCTCACTCCGGCAAACGCCAGTCGCGATGGCCCTGTCTGACGCTTTGAACCCGAACGTTGACCTTCCACTGTCGCATGGCGGCAAACCTCCTGCGCAATGAAGCCCCCAGCGTGGCTGCCGATGAGGTCCACCGCGAGATCGAACGCCGCCAGTTCGCCGGCACATGTTGAAAACTGCCCGTCCTTGACGAATAAGGAATCCCGGATTCGGGACGTGTGAAACACTTCGGAAAACGCGGCGAGCCGCGACCAGTGGATCGTGCATCGCGTGTCTGCCAAGAGACCAGTCTGGGCGAGCAGCCAAGTTCCGGTGCCTATGGCCGAAATCGGTATCCCACGCCGGGCAATGGCGCGCAGAAAAGTATTGAGTTGCGGCGAAAGCTGCCTTTCCACTGGCTCACCTGCAATAAGGACGACCTGATCGGCTCTTCGATCGCCGATGCCCGCTGAAAGTTGGTCCATCGAGGCGTCGACTGCCATTGCAAGTCCGTTGGTCCCTTCAACGGGCTGCTTACTCGTGCCCATGATCGACCAGCGAAACAACGAAACCCCCGCGATTGCGTTGGCCATGCGCAACGGCTCGATATAGGCGTGAAGCGCGAGGTGCGAAAAGCCAGGAAGCACAAGCACCGCCACGTCGAACGGTCGGAGGGCGGCCGTTTCGGTTGGAGCAAGCGCCTGCAAGGCGAAGATGTTGGGCGGAGCATTCATTTGAGCGTGGTAGTAACGCTAAACGGGGGATTCTTACTTGAATCTGTCATTTCGCAATCCAACCAACTCCGAGTGCATCCCTAGTCTACAGAGTAGCTCAGCGCTCGGACGGCAGATTATCAGCGAGTTAATGGCTGACTTTTTGTCTGATCCAAGCACTGTGGAGGCGACTGCCCTCTTATGCGTAAGCAACGTGTTGCGCCAATTAGGCTCTGTACCTCCCGCCTTTCTACAGGGCAGCCTATGCGGGAAACGCTCCTCCTTCGCGGGTACGCCGCGCAACGAATTCTCTAAGAGCTTCCTCAGCACCCTCTTGCAGGGAGGGGGCTTTGAAATCTTCGACTACTTTCTTCCATATGGTATTTGCACGCATAGTTGCGGTTTTGCTGCCGTCTTCAGACCACTGCCCGAAATTGCGCCAATCTGACACAAGCGGTGAATAAAATGCGGTTTGGTAGCGAGACATGGTGTAGGGCGCGCCGAAGAAATGTCCGCCCGGCTCGACTTCTGCGATCGCCTCATAAAGATTGTCTGTAGCCAGGTCCGCCGTCTGAAAAATTTCTGCAATCGTCTGCAGCATTTCGACATCAAGGATGAATTTCTCCAGTGATGCCGACAGGCCGCTTTCTAGCCATCCGGCAGCGTGAAGCATCATGTTGACGCCGCCGAGGACCGACCCCCAAACCGAATTTAGATATTCGTAAGTGGCTTGGGCATCCGGTGTATTCGATGCAGTTGCAGCGGAGCCTCGCCAAGGAAGCCCGATATGACGCGCCAATTGTCCTGCGCCGAATGCCGCCCGCACAAACTCTGGTGTGCCGAACGCGGGAGATCCGGATTTCATGTCGACGTTAGACGTAAACGAGCCGTAAACGACAGGCGCCCCTGGGTTCACGATTTGAGACAGTGTGATTCCAGCCAGCGCCTCAGCATGTTGCAGTGCCAAGGCGCCTGCAATTGTGATCGGAGCCATTGCACCAGCGAGGGTGAAAGGAGTGATGATCGCAACCTGCTTGGCACGCGCGAAATCGATAATGCCTTGGCACATCGGAACGTCGAGCTGCCGGGGAGAGTTGGTGTTAATGACCGTAAAACAGTACGGGCGAGCTCGAAAATCTTCCTCATCGACCCCGCGTGCGAGGCGAATCATCTCGAACATGTCTTTTACTTGGTTCGACCCGCGAGCATAAACGAACAGCGGCTTGTTGCTGAGAGTCAATTGGCCCTCAGTCTGAACTAGGTGGCGTAATTCAAGTGGCACGTCCTGAGGTTCGACATTAACACTCAGGAGGTGCACTATCTCAAAATGCTGCGTGAGCTTGAGGAAAGTTCGCATGTCTTCTTGCGTGCCTGCGCGTCGACCGCGTTCTATATCCATCACATTCGGGGGGCCGCCGATGCAGACAAATGCCGTGCTTGAGCCGCCAATTTGGATGTCGCGGTCCGAGGAACCGCCTGCTAGCGCGAAAGACGCAGGAGCACTTGCCAGCGCCTGTTGAACGAGACCTCGATCGATAAAAACAGTTGAACTGGATGTATCGACTTTTGCGCCGGCCTTTCGAAAATACTCGAGAGCCTCTTCGTTTAGCACACGCATGCCCAAGTTCTCTAGAACGCGCAGCGCGGTATCGTGCAATGTGGCGATTTGATCGTCGGAAAAGCTCCGCTGCGGCTGGAG
>NZ_RZSF01000401.1:0-5138 GCF_004023325.1 Mesorhizobium sp. M1A.F.Ca.ET.072.01.1.1
GGCTCGAGCCCGCCATGAGCGAGCTGGCGACTTATCGAGCGCCGGCAAACGAACCGCAGGCAATGGCGGGCTCGAGCCTCTATTGCAACCGAACGGGAGTAAGACCATGACCGTACATTTGATGAAGGACGGGTGGATCGGCGTTATCAAGGGGCGGCCGCAGGTCGGCGCCGTCGCCGAGCGTTCGCGGCGCACGCAACCGCAGGATATCGACGCCTTCGCGGAGATGACCGGCGACCGCAATCCGCTGCATTACGACAAGGCCTTGGCCGAGGCCTCGGTGTTCGGCAAGCTCATCGTGCAGGGCGGCGTCACCTCCGGCATCCTGAACGCGGTGGTCGCGGAGGACCTTCCCGGGCCCGGCTCGGTGTTCCTCGAAGTCTCCTGGAAATTCGTCAAGGCGGTCGGCGTCGGCGAACTGATCACCGGCCGCGTCGAGGTCAAGGACGTGCGCGCCGACAAGCCGGTCACGAAATTGGAGACCTCGGTGCGCAACGAGGCCGGCGAGCTTTGCCTCACCGGCACCGCGACGGTGTTCACCGTGCCGCTCGCCGGGGGCGAGGCGGATAAATGATCGCCGGCAACGGTTCGGCCCGGCTTTCGTTCCCTGGGCCGGGCCGATAGCGGTCAATAGTCGGTGTCGCTTTCGACGGTGACTGGACGACGGTGGTAGCGGTGATGGCGCTCGACTGAGTTCGTGACGACGACGGCGTCCGAGCGGTGATGGCGATGCCAGGCGCGGCGGCCGTTGTCATAGAATGCGACGGTGCCGTGATGGCGATGATGAAGGCGGTGGCCTTCCTCGTTGATGACGATGGCGGGACGGTGATGGTAATGGTGCCTGTGATGCGTCGTGATGACCACATCGGCCTCGGCGGCGGATGCGACGGCGGGTGCCGCGACGCAAAGCGCCAACGCTGCGAGAAGCACTGTTTTCATTGCAATATTCCTGGTTGGTGGAGCGCCCCTTCGCCGGATAAACCCCTGCCGGGCTGTTTGGTTCCGGCCTGGATCGGGCTGCCCGGCAGCAACGCAGCGAAGGTCATTTCGGGCGTTCGCGCCGCAGCGCAACATATCTGAGGTAAGTGCTCGCCGCGGCGTCGCAGGCGCGTCGCGACGGTCCGTTCGCGATCAACATGGCCTTGGCAAGCTTGTCGGAGAGCCCGTATTTGCTGGCGAAGGACGCTGTTTCATAGGGCTGGTCTTCCAGATCGTCCGCGAGTCCGTCGGTCATATATCGCCTCCCGATGCAATGGCGCGTCAGAAATGCGGAAGCATGACTTAGGTTGCGCCGGTCGATCCTCTTCTTTGCTTTCCGGACTTCAGTCCGACGGCGCTTCGGACGGTTGGCCGATGAGTGGAACGAACGCTCTTGGTCGCCGTTTGCCGGCAAGCAATTCGCCGATGGGAGGATAAATATGGAAGACCCTACCAACAGTGTCCTGGAGGCTCGCTGGCTGCTTGCCGTGCCGGCCTCGATGGTCCTCACCGTGCTGATAGCCGGGTTCCTGCTTTCATAGCGTCGCCCATGAATCGGCTCCTCTTCATCGTCGCCGATTTTCTGTCTAGGCCGCCCGGCTTCTATGCGATGGTTATCGCGATGGTGGCGTGCACCTTGCTCGTACCCTACGGACTTACCAACACGGTGACCTATGCGCTGTCGGCAGCGGCCATCATCATCACGGGGATCGTGCTTATCCAGGGGTACCGGGACACGGCGGCCATCCACGCCAAACTCGACGAGATCGTGATCGCGCTGCGGCAGACACGCAATGACGTGGTTGGGCTCGAGCATGCGGACACGCAAGAGATCAAGTCGAAGCTGGTCGAGCTGGAGCGCGAAGCGGAAGCCGGCTCGGCCGAGGCGGCATCGCAGAACGAGACGAATGAGGCCGGTGCCGCAGCGGGCGGGGGGCGTTGGGGTAGCTGAAGCACCGGCCGAAGGGGCGGAATGGGCACCGCCGCCACCCAAAGATAAGCTTCCCACGCCAAGATTAAATTACGCGATCGCGGTAGGAGATTTCCTACGACCCTGCCGTATCGGCGACGAAGGCCCGGACGTGGGCGACGAACTCGTCGAAGGCCGGCTCGCCCTCGAGCAGGATGTGGTTTTGGCTTTCCAGCTCGAGGAAGCTGGCGCCGGGAATACCCGCCGCCATGGTGCGGCCGGACTCGACCGGGGCAACATTGTCTTCCCGCGCGTGCAGCACCAGGGTCGGCACCCGCACTTTTTCGAGCAGGTCGCTGACATCGATCACGGAAAAGGCGGCCTGCAGGCGCCAGGCGTCATCCGGCAAAACGGTGCGCCGCATCAGATCGTCCATCCAGGCGAAATGTTCGTGCGTGGCGCCGGGGATGAACATGGAGCAGAAGGCTTGGCGGAACATCGGGTTCGACTTGCCCCAGCTCTCGCGCATCAGCGTCGATACGGCCTCGCGCGTGGCGATCTCGCCGGGGTCGCCGCGCGCCCGCCAGCCTTTGACGTAGCCGCCGTAGAGGATCATGCCCGAGACTTTCTCGGGGTGGCGTATGGCATAGGCGATCGAAACCGCGCAGCTCTGCGAGAGGCCTAGAAGCGTGAAGCGATCGAGCCCCGCGGCCTCGACGACGCATTCGAGATCCGACACCATCGTGTCGAACGAGACGTCGGCCACGTGGCGTTGCGACAGGCCATTGCAGCGCTCGTCGTAGCGCACCAACTGGTTCCGGCGCGACAGTTCCCTCATCCAGTGCCGCCAGATCGGGCTGTCCCAGTCGAAGGTCAGATGCGACATCCAATGCGCGGCGCGCAGGATGGGCGGGCCGCTGCCGGTCTTGGCAAAAGCAAGCCTTGTGCCGTCGCGAGCCCGGCAGAAATGTACGGCGCGGCCGGGATCCTGCGCGGGCGTCGGCGCCTTGGCGAGCGAAGGCGAAGGTGACTGCATCTGGGCCACGTCCCTGGCCTCGCGTTGCGCGGAGCGTCCCGTCGGCTGGGCGGCTGCCGCCCTCACCTTCTCTTCCAGCGCCGCGATCTCTTCCGCCAGGCCGATATCCTCCGGCAGCAGCCGGCGCAGGCGCCTGGCAAGCGGCAGCGCACGCCTCGGCTCGCCGGCCAGGCGCTCGATCAGCTCGCGCAACATGCCGAGCTCGGCGATCTCGACCTCGCTGGTGACGCCCGCGCGCCAGGCCTCGTATTCGAAGCAGCGCTCGAGCGAAAGATCGGCGAGGAAATCGCCGCGGATCGAACCGGCCACGACCTCCAGCTCTTCCGTCGAGGCCATGGAAAGATCGCCCTTCACCAGCGGCAGCAGCCGGGCATAGTCCGTGCCAAGTTTCAGCGAGACAGTGTTGCGGTCGGCGACCAGAGCTGGTTCGTCGTCGCCGAGCACCTGGCGGATCTTGGACAGGCTCCAGCGCAAGGCGCCGCGCGGATCGTCGGGAATGTCCCAGAAGATTTCGCAGAGCCGCTCGCGCTGATGCGCCTTGCCGGTGACGGCGAGATAGGCAAGCAAGGCTCTCGTCTTGCGCGACGGAGGCAGGTCGAGCAGCGCGCCGTCGCGGACCACCTGGAAGTCGCCGAGCACGCACAGGTCCAGCAGCCCCTTATGCGGAGCGTCGGTCATCCGGCCGGGCACCCTTCCACTGCCATCTGGCTCCTCGTCGATGCGGCGGGAGAAGACCGCACCGGAATATCAAAATCGGCTAATTTACGGAAGCCGATACGGCAAGACGGGCGTTGGGAATGTGCGAGGGGTTACATTCGCGGCGATGCGTAATCTCTCTTCGAGGGGGAGCTGTCGCCGAAGGTGAAAGAGGGGGCGCTTCGCGTGAAGCGCCAGCGCTCTCCCCGACATCAGACGGCGTTGGCGATCCAAGTGAGACGACCCCCTCTGTCCTGCCGGACATCTCCCCCGCAAGGGCGGAGATTGGATGTCACCAACGCTTTCGCAAATCTCCAACCGCCGCAATCGCAACCGCCACGATCACCAGCCCAGCCGCCACTGCGAACGTAAACCCCATCCCGCCGGCGACTGCTTCCGGTGTCGCGGCGCCGATCTCGCCAGTGCCCACCGCGAAGGCAAACACCGCGCCCATCACCGCCGTGCCGGTGATCAGGCCGAGATTGCGCGACAAGCTGAGCATGCCCGAGACCACGCCGCGCTCGTTCTTATCGACATCGGCCATGACGGCGGTGTTGTTCGCCGCCTGGAAAAGCTGGTAGCCGGGCGTCAACAGCATGATCGCCGCCGCGTAGCCGGCGATGCCGAACAGCGCCGGCAGCAGAGCAAGCGCGAGGCAGCCGATGGTCATCAGCACCAGCCCGGCAACGACCATGACGGACGCGCCCAGGCGATCGACGAAGCGGCCGGCAGTCACGCCGCACAGCGCCGAGACGACCGGGCCGATCGACAGCACGGCGCCGACCTGCGCGTCGCCCAGGCCCAGCGCGCGCGACAGGAAGAAGGGTCCGACGACAAGCGTCGCCATCATCACGGTGGAGACCAGCCCGTTCATGGCAAGGCTCGGCGCCAGCACCGGATCGCTGAACAGCGCTGGTTTGACCAGAGGCGACGCCACTCTCCGCTGCGCATAGAGGAACAGGCCGGCGCCGAGAACGGCCATGCCGAGCAGCGCGACGTTCGTGCCGCCGAAATGGCCGCGTCCTGCCGTCATCGCCAGCGCATAGGCGGCGAGCGTCAAGGCAAGCAGCAGGGTGCCCAGCGCGTCGAAGCGCGGGCCAACGCCCTGCGCCTCATTGCGGAGGATCGTCGCGGTTTGATCGCCCGGCAGGAAGCGCCGGGCGAGGATCATCGCCACGACGCCCAGCCCGGCAGTGACGAGGAAGATCGCGCGCCAGCCGAGGGAAGCGATCAGCACGCCGCCAAGCGACGGCCCAAGCGCCGTGCCGATCGCCGACATGGTGCCGAGCAGGCCCATGGCGCTGCCGGTGCGCTCTTTCGGCATCGTCGAGCCGACCAAGGCCATGGTCAGCGCCATCATCACCGCGGCGCCGAGGCCTTGAGCGGCGCGGGCGGCGACCAGCAGCGGCAGCGACGGCGCAAGCGCGGCCGCCAGCGACGCGGCGCTGAACAGGCCAAGACCGGCGACCAGCAGCAGCCGGCGGCCGACGAGATCGCCAAGACGCCCGACGCTGACGA
>NZ_RZSF01000402.1:0-5127 GCF_004023325.1 Mesorhizobium sp. M1A.F.Ca.ET.072.01.1.1
CGTTCGGGCCGGGCTCGCTCAACGGCCTCAATCTGCCTGCCTTTCTCAAGCGCAACGAACAGGGCGGATTCTTCGCCCTCGACGACGTCGCCGACGGCTCGCTGCCCATCGACGGTGCCGAGATCAAGGCGAGCATCTCGAAAGGTGTGGCGCGGCTGGACAAGGCCGAGGTCAATGCACAGAAGTACAAGATCTGGCTTTCGGGCATCGCCTCCTATACCGGGCGCGGGCTGGCGCTCTCGGGCGGCATCATCCCGAACGGACAACCTGCGCAGCAACAGCCGGCCCAACAATCGGCTACCGCCGGTCAGACAGCGGTGCAGGCGCCGCAGCCCCCAAAGCAGTCGTTGTTCTTCGTCGGCGGCAACTGGAGCACTCCGTTCATCTCGCCGATCAGCCGCGGCGTTTCAGGCCAATAGACCAAGGCGCAGGTCGCGCCCGTCTTTGTTCCCTATCCGCGCTGCGCCGCCTGCTCGTCGCGCTGGCGCTGGACCTCGCGGCGCTTGTTGGCGATCGAGGCAATGATGACGCCGATCGCGACGACGGCGATCAGGATGGTGCAGGCGGCATTGATCTCAGGCGTCACGCCGAGACGCACCTGGCTATAGATCTTCATCGGCAGCGTCGTGGCGCCGGGGCCCGAGGTGAAGGAGGCGATGACCAGATCGTCGAGCGAGAGCGTGAACGCCAGCATCCAGCCGGAGATGATCGCCGGCAAGATGACGGGCAAGGTGATCTGGAAAAAGGTCTTCACCGGCGGCGCGCCGAGGTCCATCGCGGCTTCTTCCAGCGAGCGGTCGAAGGAGACCAGTCGCGACTGCACGACGACGGCCACGAAGCACATGGTGAAGGTGATGTGGGCGAGCGTGACGGTGAAGAAGCCTCGGTCAAGTCCGACGGCCACGAAGAGCAAGAGCAACGACAGGCCGGTGATGACTTCCGGCATCACCAGCGGCGCAAAGACCATGCCGGAAAACAGCACCCGCCCCTTGAAGCGTGTGTAGCGGGTCAAGGTGATCGCCGCCAGCGTGCCGAGCACGGTGGCAACGGTCGCCGAGATGACGCCGACGCGGGCCGTCACCCAGGTGGCGTCCATCAGGCCCTGGTTGTGGAACAGCGACACGTACCATTTCGTCGAGAAGCCGCCCCAGACGGTGACGAGCTTCGATTCGTTGAAGGAAAAGACGATGAGAAGCACGATCGGCAGATAGAGAAAGGCAAAGCCGAGCACGATCGAGGTGATGTTGAAGCGGCTCCAGGTGGCGTTCATTTGCCTTGCTCCTGGGCTTTCGCTTGAGCTTGCTGGAAGAACATGATCGGGACGGTCAGCACCAGGAGCAGGATGACCGCCACCGCCGACGAGACCGGCCAATCGCGGTTGGCGAAGAATTCGTTCCACAGCGTCTTGCCGATCATCAGCGTCTGCGAGCCGCCGAGAAGGTCCGGTATGACGAACTCGCCGACCGCCGGGATGAAGACCAGCAGGCAGCCGGCAATCACGCCCGGCAGCGACAGCGGGAAGGTGATCTTCCAAAAGGCGCCGATCGGCGGGCAGCCGAGATCCTGCGCCGCCTCGATCAGCGAATAGTCCATCTTCTCCAGCGACGAGTAGAGCGGCAGCACCATGAAGGGCAGATAGGAATAGACGATGCCGATGAAGATCGCGGTGTAGGTGTTGAGGATGACCAGCGGCTGGCTGATCAGGCCAGTGGCGAGCAGCACCTGGTTGAGCAGCCCTTCGGGTTTCAGGATGCCGATCCAGGCATAGACGCGGATCAGGAACGAGGTCCAGAACGGCAGGATAACGAGCATCAGCAAGGTCGGCCGGATCGTCGCCGGCGCGCGCGCCATGCCATAGGCGATCGGATAGCCGACGACCAGCGTCAGCACCGTCGAGATGCCCGCGATGATCAGGCTGGTCACATAGGCGTTGAAGTAAAGCGCGTCCTGGGTCAGCCAGGTGTAGTTGTCGAAGTTGAGCTCGCGAAAGCCGGCGAAGAATCCGGAAATACCGTCGCCGAAATCGAGCACAGGGGTGTAAGGCGGCATCGAGATCGCCGTCTGCGACAGCGAGATCTTGAAGACGATGATGAACGGGACAAGGAAGAAGAACAGCAGCCAGAGATAGGGAACGATGATAACGAGACGGTCGACGAAGCCCTTCGCCAGCTTGGTCGGCAACTGAGCGGCGGTTTCAGCCGAGGAAGGGGCGGCGGCGATGTTGGTCATGGCCGCCCTATTACCTTGTCAGCACGACGCCGGCGTCTGGCCGGAAGGAGACCCAGGCGCGATCGTTCCAGGTCAGCGGGTCCTCGCTGACGCGGGCAGCGTTCAACGCGCTTGCTCGCACCATCTGTCCGTCGTCGAGCTTGATGTGGTAGACGGTCATGTCGCCAAGATACGCAACGTCATAGACTTCGCCTTCCAGCGCATTGACGGCATCGGCCGGCTTCCTCGACGACACCTTGATCTTCTCCGGCCGGATCGCGAAGACGATGTCGGCGCCCTTGGTGGTGTCGGCGGCGTTCTCGACGACGATCTGCGCACCGGTCGCGCCGGTGATGCGCGTCGTATTCGCTGCCCGCTCGGCAACCTTACCCTCGAACATGTTCACATTGCCGACGAAGTGCGCGACGAAGCGCGATGTCGGGGCCTCGTAGATTTCCGCCGGCGTCGCCACCTGCATCACCTCGCCCCTGTCCATGATGGCGATGCGGTCGGCCATGGTCATGGCTTCCTCCTGGTCGTGGGTCACGACGACAAAGGTAAGGCCAAGCTCCTGCTGCAGGTCCATCAGTTCGAACTGCGTCTCCTCTCGCAGCTTCTTGTCGAGCGCGCCGAGCGGCTCGTCCAGCAAAAGCACCTTCGGCCGCTTGGCGACCGAGCGGGCAAGCGCCACACGCTGGCGCTGACCGCCGGAAAGCTGGTGCGGCTTGCGCTTGGCGAACTGCTCGAGCTTGACCAGCCTCAGCATCTCGGCGACCCGCTTTTCGATATCGGGAGCGGGCATGCCTTCCTGCTTGAGGCCGAAAGCGATGTTCTTTTCCACCGTCATATGCGGAAACAGCGCGTAGGACTGGAACATCATGTTCACCGGCCGCTTATAGGGCGGAATGCCGCGCAGGTCCTGGCCGTCGAGCAGAATGCGCCCCGCGGTCGGCTCCTCGAAGCCGGCGAGCATCCTGAGCAGGGTCGACTTGCCGCAGCCCGAGGCGCCGAGCAGGGCGAAGAACTCACGTTCGAAGATGGTCAGCGAGAGATTGTTGACAGCGGTGAAGTCGCCAAACTTCTTGGTTACTTTGTCGAATTGTATATACGGCTTGGCGCTCGGATCATTCCATGGCGCGAAATCCCTGCGGATGCTGCCAAGCGATTTCATGTCCCACTCCGGGTCTGTTTCGTTCCGCTGGAACGGTTCATGGTTTCGAGGAAACGTCGAACCGCTTTAGCTTTTTATTTTGACGCAATTCCGGGCGGAAAACCGTCCCACACTGTTGCTGGAATTGCTTCTAAAGAAAGCGACCCCGGCAGTTTCTGCCGAGGTCGCGTCTCGATGCTTATTGGCCGGTGACGATCTTGGTCCAGGTGCGCGTGATGATGCGCTGTGTCTTGGGATCGTAGGGCTGCACGGTGTAAAGCTTCTTGGTCGTCTCCTCGTCCGGATAGACCGAGGTGTCCTCCAGCAGGGCCTTGTCGACGAACTGCTGCGAGGCCTTGTTGCCGTTGGCGTAGAGCACATAATTCGAGGATTTGGCGATGACTTCCGGCGTCATCATGTAGTTGATGAACTCATGCGCTTCCGCGACATGCGGCGCGTCGGCGGGGATCGCCATCTGATCGAACCACATCTGGGCGCCTTCCTTGGGCACCGAATAGCCGATCTCGACGCCCTGCTTGGCCTCCTCGGCGCGGTTGCGCGCCTGGAACACATCGCCGGACCAGCCGATCGCCAGGCAGATGTCGCCGTTTGCCAGCGCGTTGATGTATTCCGAGGAATGGAACTTGCGAATATACGGCCGGACCTTGAGCAGGGCTTCCTCGGCCTTGGCGATATCGTCGGGCGAGGTGCTGTTTGGATCGAGGCCGAGATGTTTCAACGTGGCCGGAATGATGTCGGAGGGGGAATCCAGCACATAGACGCCGCAATCCTTGAGCTTGGCGAGGCTCTCCGGATTGAAGAACACATCCCAGCTGTCGATCTTGTCGGTGCCGAGTGCCGCCTGCACTTTCTTGACGTTGTAGCCGAGGCCGACCGTGCCCCACATGTAGTTGACCGAATACCCATTGTTCGGATCATACTTTGCGGTGCGCTCCGAAATGACATCCCACATGTTGGAGATGTTCGGCAGCTTGGACTTGTCGAGCTTCTGGAAGACGCCGGCCTGGATCTGGCGCGCCAGGAAATTGGCGCTGGGCACCACGACATCATAGCCGCTGCCCCCGGCCAGCAGCTTGGTCTCCAGGATCTCGTTGGAGTCGAAGGTGTCGTAGACGACCTTGATGCCGGTCTTCTTGGTGAAGTCCTCGATGATCGAGCTGTCGATATAGTCCGACCAGTTATAGACGTTGACGACGCGGTCGTCGGCATGGCCGCTCGCGGCGAAGAGCGTCAGCAAGGCCGAAGTCGCCGAAAGCAAAAGCGCTTTGCGGATCATGATATTCTCCTTTGGTGAGTGTTCCCGTGCCGGCTCGTCGCGACATGGGCGCGGGCCGGCGTTTGTTTCAGACTATTGAGCTTTCCGGGGAGCGACAAGCGCGCGCGCCTGGCAGTGCGCCGGATCGTTGAGTGACGGGCGCCGCCCTTGCCTCCTTTCCAGGAAGCTGTTCGGACGGCCTCAGCGGCGTTGGCCGCGGCGTAGGCAGAGATGTAACGATGCGGTCCGGCCTCGATGAGGCCGGCGGAGTCACTTGGCAAGATACGCCTGTCTTGTTGTTGCCGTAATTGCAGCCTGCCCGGCCCGCAACGGAGTTGTCAATGGGGAAGACACTCGAGCATCAATTGGGAGACGGCAGCCCGGTGATGCCCGGCCGCTCGGGCCGGGTCTGCCGCTTGAACTCAAACGCAACATGTACAAGCAGCGCGGCGATGACGACCGCGCCGCCGATGATGGTGCGCCCCGACGGCAC
>NZ_RZSF01000403.1:0-4976 GCF_004023325.1 Mesorhizobium sp. M1A.F.Ca.ET.072.01.1.1
GAGGAGGTGTTCGAGCTTGCCGATCGCGTTTCGGTGCTGCGCGACGGCACCCTCGTCGGCACCCGCAACATAGCCGAGACCAGCGAGCCGGAACTGGTCAAACTGATGATCAATCGCTCGATCGAGCAGATCTACCACAAGGAGCATTTCACGCCGGGCGCGACGATCGTCGAGACGCGGAATCTGTCCGGCAAGGGTTTCGAGAACGTCTCGGTGACTGTCCGCGCGGGCGAGATCGTCGGACTTTACGGCTTGATCGGAGCCGGCCGCAGCGAGTTCGTCACCACGCTTTACGGCCGCCACAGGAAGTCGGCCGGTCAGATCCTGTGGCAAGGCAAGGAGGTGCAAGTCAACTCCGAGCATGACGCGATAAGGCTCGGCATGGCCCTCGCCCCCGAAAGCCGCCGCGACCAAGGCCTCTGCCTCAACCTGCCGGTCGGCACGAATCTCAACCTGCCGATCTACAAGCGCATCTCGAGCAATCTTCTGATCTCAGGCTCGCGCGAGAAGGCCGAGGCCGATCGCCAGATAGCCGATCTCAGGATCAAGACGCCGACGCGCCATGCGCTGGCCTCCAGCCTGTCGGGCGGCAACCAGCAGAAGATCGTCATCGGCAAATGGCTGGCGCATGGCGCCAAGCTGTTCATCTTCGACGAGCCGACGGTCGGCGTCGATGTCGGTACCAAGGCCGAGATTTACCGGCTGTTCTCGACGCTTCTGTCTAAGGGCGCCGGCATCATCCTGATCTCGTCCTACCTGCCGGAAGTCTACGAGCTCGCCGACACGCTGCATGTGTTCCGCCGCGGCAAGCTGGTCGCGACGCATGGCTTCCGCACCGCCAGCCATGAGGACATTTTGGGCCAAGCGCTGGCCGAGAAACAAGAAAAGACGGGAGGACGAAAATGAGCACCGAGGCGATCCCCGCCGAAAAGCCGAAGCGCAACTACAACGCCCTGTTCGGGCTGACGCTGCTCGGCTTGTTGCTTTTGATGTGGATCGTGCTGGCGGTCGCCACACCCTCCTTCGCCACGACGCTCAACATCACCAATCTTTTGCGTCAGGGTTCGCTGATCGCCATCCTCGCGGTCGGCCAGACCTTCGTCATCATCACCGGCGGCATCGATCTCTCGGTCGGTGCCGTGGTCGGCTTCACCACCGTCATCGTGGCGCTTCTGATCAATGCCGGCTGGCCGATCTGGGCGGCTGTGCTCATTACCTTGCTCGCCGGCGTCGCCATCGGCCTGTTCCACGGCTTCGGCATCGTCAAGATGGGCCTGCCGCCCTTCATCATCACCCTGGCCACGATGACCTCGCTGCGCGGCATCGGTCTCTTGATGACCAACGGCAATTCGATCTCGATCAACAGCGACTCTTTCCAGGCCTTCTCGCGCGGCTCGCTGCTCGGTATCCCCTACCTGTTCTGGATGGTGATCCTGGTCGCCATACCGTCCTATGTGTTCCTGCACCACACGCGCTGGGGCCGCTATTTGTTCTCGGTCGGCTCCAATGCGGAGGCCGCGCGCCTTTCCGGCGTGAACGTGCCGCGCACCATCTTCATGGCCTATATCCTGTCCGGCCTGCTCGCGGCTTTCGTGGGTGTGCTGCTTGCCTCGCGCATCGGCATCGGCAACCCGACCCAGGGCGACACTTATGAGCTGCAGGCCATCGCCTCGTCGGTGATCGGCGGCACCTCGCTGTTCGGCGCCATCGGCTCGGTGCATGGACCGCTGATCGGGTCCTTCATTCTTTCAACGATCAACAACGGCGCCAACCTGCTCAACGTCAACACCTTCTGGCAGCGCGTCATCACCGGCCTGCTGATCATCGTCATCGTCTACTTCGACGGCCTGCGCCGTCGCGGCAAATAATCGTTCCTGAAATGACGCGCCGGCCCCGATCGAGCGGGGCCGACGTCCCTTCTAACACTGGATCAGCGCATGAAAGCCGTCGTCTGCCGCTCGCCTGGCGACCTTGTTCTCGAAGACCGCGCCGAACCCGGCGCGCCGCCGCCCGGCTGGGCGCGCATCGCAGTCAGCCATGTCGGCATCTGCGGCACCGACTATCACATCTTCGAAGGCAAGCACCCGTTCCTCGCCTATCCGCGCATCATGGGCCACGAGGTCTCGGGCACGGTCGTCGAGCGAGGTGAAGGCGTCGAGCTTGCCATCGGCGAGCCGGTGATCATCAACCCCTATCTCGCCTGCGGCAAATGCGTTGCCTGCCGGCACGGCAAGCCGAACTGCTGCGTGCAGATCGAGGTGCTTGGCGTCCATCGCGACGGCGCCATGTGCGACGAGATCCTGGTGCCGGCGCAAAACCTTTATCCAGCAAATGGCCTATCGCTGGCCGATGCCGCCGCCGTCGAATTCCTGGCCATCGGCGCACACGCCGTGCGGCGCTCGCTGAGTGCGCCCGGCCAGCGCACGCTGGTCATCGGCGCCGGTCCGATCGGCCTTGGCACGGCACTGTTCGCCCGCATCGCCGGCCTCGATGTCAGCCTGCTCGACATGAGCACCGAACGGCTCGATTTCGCCGAAAGCGAGCTCGGCTTTGCCGCACTCGACGGCTCGAAAGCGCCGGCTGCCGATCTGGTGCGGCAGGCGTCCCGCGGCGAAGGCTTCGACCTTGTGTTCGACGCCACCGGCAACACGCAGTCGGTTCAGTCCGCCTTCACCCATGTCGCGCATGGCGGAGCGCTGGTGCTGGTCAGCGTCGTCAAGGACGACATCACCTTCTCCGATCCCGAGTTTCACAAGCGCGAGATGACGCTGGTCGGCAGCCGCAATGCGCTCAGAGCAGACTTCGACCATGTCGCCGCCTCGATCCGCAACGGCGCCGTGCCGCTGGAGAAACTCGTCACCCACCGCACGACCCTTGCCGATACGCCGCGCGATCTAGCGCGCTGGGCGCACGAAAAATCCGGGTTGATCAAAGCGGTTATCGAGGTCGGATAGGGAGGCCCGACCCGCCCGTGGATGACGACCTCAGGGGTTGTCGCCCTTGATGACGGATGTCGAAGGCTAATCGCCGGCCGACAACTTCAGCTCCACTCGCTCGGCCGGGAACCGCGACTCCGCGAACTGGATCGGCTGGCCGTCCATCGTGACATTGATGGCGATCGTGACCAGCACGATGGCGCCCGGCTGCAGCTCGAGATCGGCAAGATCGTCCGCATCGGCGTGGCGCGCCGACAGCACCGTCGAGCGCCTCAGATAGTCGTTGATGCCGAAACGCTTGAGCGAAGCGGTGATCGATCCCGTCTCGGCCATCACGGTCTCGATGCCGGCGAAGCGCTTGGCATCGAACCAGGTCGTCGCCCGTGACACCGGATGCCCGTCGGCTTCGCCGCGCGTCTCCAGTCGGATCACGGCCGATCCCCTGGCAATGCTCAGCGCCTCGGCGATGCGGCGGCTGGCCGGCTCGGTCGATGAGGACAGCAGAGCGATGTGCCGCTCGGTCGTCTGTCCCTGCAGCCCGGTCGAGAAGCGGGTGCGCGCGCCGATCGGATAGGACAGGCGCTTGCGCGACAAGACGAAGGTGCCGCGCCCCTGCTCGGCCTTGAGCACGCCTTCCTGCACCAGCGCGGCAATCGCGCTGCGCACCGTGTGGCGGTTGACGCCATAGCGTTCGGCCAGCGCCACCTCAGGCGGCAGCGCCGCATTCTCGGTGAAATCGCCGCTGGCGATCCCCTGCAATATCTTGTCGGCGATCTGCCGCCAGAGCGACACGCCGTTGCGCCTTTCGATACTGCTCGCCCGCTCGATCAATTTTGCCCCCAATCACTTTTCCCCCGTCTGTCATGCGCCCGTCATCGACTCTCGGTAGGAGGTAAGTATAATTTGTATAGTTGTCTATATCAATAGACAAATCATATTGTGCAAAGGAGTTGGAGCGATGCGAGGACAGGAAGCGCGCGAGCAGGCCGAGAGGAAAGGCATCATGGCGACGCTGGCGCACGCGCCAGCCGACGAGATCGCGCGGCTGTGGAACGGCTCCGGCCTGCCCTCCGAGGCCGAGCTGCTGCGCGGCCCGGAGACCGGCTTGGTGACGGTGCGCGGGCGGATCGGCGGCGGCGGCGCGCCGTTCAATGTCGGCGAGGCGACCGCGACACGCGCCACCGTGCGGGTGCCCTCCGGACAGGTCGGCCATTCCTACGCGCTCGGCCGCGACAAGGGCAAAGCCAGGCTCGCCGCAATCGCCGACGCGCTCTGGCAGGACCCGGCCTATCGCGAGACCATCGAGTCGAAGCTGGTCGCGCCGTTGCGCGCGGCGCTCGATGCGGCGCGCGAGAAGCGGCGCGTCGAGACGGCGGCCACGAAAGTGGATTTCTTCACCATGGTGCGCGGAGAGGACTGATGGAGATCGCCGCGCAATCGATCGAGGGCGGCTTCGCCGATCCGGTCTTCAATGCGCAGACCGCGTTCCGCGCCATCATGGACGCGATGGCGCGCCCCGGCAGCGTGCAGGCGCTGCCGCCGCTCGCCCAGCCGCCGGCGCCGCTGTCGGCGACCGCCGGCGCGGTGGCGCTTTCGCTCTGCGACAACGACACGCCGATCTGGCTCGATCCGTGGCTGCAGGCGGAAGCTTCGGTCAAGGCGTGGCTCGGCTTCCACACCGGCGCGCCCCTCGCAAACACGCCGGCCGACGCGCATTTCGCTTTGATAGCCAACCCGGCGGGGATGGCGGCGCTCGACGGCTTTTCGCAAGGCACGCAGGAATATCCCGACCGCTCGACGACGCTGATCCTGCTCACCGACGATCTCGTCTCCGGCCCGTCGCTGCTCCTCGAAGGCCCCGGCATCGAGAAGACCGCGACGATCGCGCCGACCGGCATGCCGCGCCATTTCGTCGAGCAATGGAAACAGAACAACCAGCGCTTCCCGCGCGGCGTCGACATCATCCTGGCGGCGCCTGGCAAGCTCGCCTGCCTTCCGCGCACCACCCGCATCAAAACGATGGAGGCATGACATGTATGT
>NZ_RZSF01000404.1:0-4959 GCF_004023325.1 Mesorhizobium sp. M1A.F.Ca.ET.072.01.1.1
GGCTAGTAGGCTTGAGTTGGCCGTCGGTTGCGCAACCAGTGACGACCGGGATGTCACGATCAATGAAATAGAGCTGGGGTATCTGACGCAGCTCGCAGGCTGGGGAAAGTTCAACGAAAGGGCGAACGAAGCTCCTCGAGCAAAAGGCCTCGCGCTGCCAGATAGCTACCGTTTATCGGTGCAGCGCGCGTCGATGACAGTTTGGCGTATTGCGCCTGATCGGGTGCTGGTTCGGTCGGACGCCGCCCTTAGCTTTGAAAACGCGACAGATCTTGCAGTGCTGGATTTGTCTGACTCGCGTGTATGTTTGATGCTGGAAGGGCCGGGTGCTAGCGGGCTTCTCAGTCGCGTCGCTTCTCTGGATTTCTCCGATGTGGCTTTTGACATTGGCTCGTTCGCCCAGACGGCTATCCACCATGTCAATGTCCTCATCGACCATCCCGGTCCCGATCAGTTCGCAATCCTAATCCCAACGACATATGCGACGTCACTCACCAGTTACCTCGCAGGACACCTCATAGGCAGGGAGACGACCAAGTCAGGAAATAGTTAAATTAGCGAAGGAGTGACACTCCGATGGTCTTGTATCTGTCCTTTCTGCGATTAACTTCTCATTGTCTCCAAACGAGCACTGCCTGCGAGGAGCGTCCCATGGAACGCAATCCGCTGAGCTCCGACCCAGCTCGATGCGTAGATGTGGTCGAAGGCTCAGCACCGAGCGATCCCCGGCCTATAGCTAAGACAACTGGAATCAGATCAGCCTCGCTCCGCCCACCTTCAAAGTACAAGCGGATCGCCTGTCTAGCTCGATCTCCATCTGACGTCGCTCTCTTCGACCTTCTTGATACGGGCGAGTAACAGTGGCTTGGGGGACATTTGATGGTTGACCCTAGACTCTCGCTCCACCCCCTTCGAGAGCTGGGCTAGCGCCTAGGGTTTCGCTCACGAGAGATATATTTGACCATCATCTGGATCGCCACGTCTGCCAGTATTCGTCTATGGAGTGATCAAGGACACCAGTCGCGCAACATTAACAAATTGGAGGGTAAAATATTGGCAACTCCTAATCTCATTGAATGTGACAAACTTGAGGCAGCCTATGTAGACGCGATACGCGACGGGCTGAGGGACTACAATCAAAGCAAGATCGGCCTGCCTGGCGGCGTGCCGCTGGTGATCGCGGCTGAAGACCCCGAATCGGGTACAATTGTGGGTGGTCTGATAGGATCGACAGTTCACGCAGTTCTTTATGTCGAACAGCTCTTCATCGACGATGCGCACCGCGGCACAGGCCTGGGCGCACGGGTCCTTGCCGCCGGCGAGGAAGCCGCACGCCGGCGTGGATGTCGTACCGCTGTGCTTTGGACAGCCACGTTTCAGGCGCCCGCATTCTACGAGCGTCGAGGCTGGGAAGCATTTGGCGAAGTGGACTGTGCACCTTCCGGCGAGAAGGTAATTTTCCTGCGTCGATGCCTTTGATCATGAAGGCGATACGGCCTTTCAGTTGGCGTACGTTGCATTATACCGATAGGAGTCGCAGGCGATCAATTTTTCGGGGACGGCTTGGTGTCATCGCCAGTCGAGGTGACATCAACCACGCGCGCATCGATCTGACCACAAAGCTCACACAGCCTGTGCCAGTCGAACCTCAGGACCTCAGGCACGATATAGCGCCGACCTGGCCGGTGCACAGATAGTCGACGACCCGCTCCAAAGTGGCGCGCTCCAGTTTGGGGCGCTTTCGACACTCTGGCCCACTGACGCTCAAGACCGACAATGATCATTTCCGTAGCGCAGGACTTGCGGCGCGGGCCAACCAATTATGAGCAGTGCGGTTGGAAATGCCTGCGCGAGAGCGAACGACCTCTCCGCCGGAAAGAACCTGGAAGAGCAGCCTTTCACAGCAAATGTTTTCGCAAGCTGGGCGCAAGTCAGCAACACTTCCATAGCGCCTTGCCTTATTGTCCAAGGGCTAATCTTCGGTGGCAGGAGCTGTGAAAAAACTACTGGTACGTGTTCGAAAGCTTACAACTTGTCCAACGCAGAAACGATCGGGCTCCTGGCGATCCGAGAGGATGCGGCCTCACAAGAGCCGAAGGCTAGAGTTCACGATTGGGCCTCCCGCCCTAGGGTGGCGGCTCGAAACCATCGTGTGTTGGAGGACTAAAACGTGACAACAAACCACCGCATTCTCGATCTCCTGAGGCGCTACCGCACGCCGCTCGTAAACCATCTCATCGACGGGCTTGTCGATGGCGGCGTCGGCCGCCGCGACTTCGCGCGCCAGGGCAGCCTGCTCGGACTGTCGCTGCTACTTCTCGGCTGCATCGGCTTGGCCGAAACGCACCGAGTTTCGAACGGCTGTTGATAGGCTCACCTGCATTCACGAAACCATGTCTAGCGAACATAGGGCCAGCTTGATGAAGTCGCATTACCGTGTGGTGGTTATTGGAGGGGGAATAGTCGGCGCGAGCGTGCTGTACCACCTTACAAAACTTGGCTGGAATGACATTGCGCTCATCGAGCGTCGTGAGCTGACGGCCGGGTCGACCTGGCATGCTGCAGCAAGCTTCCACGCGGTCAATGCAGATACTAATCTGGCGGCGCTTCAGAGCTATACGATCGGACTCTATCGAGACCTGCAGCGGGAGAGTGACCACCAATTGGGGGTTCGCACGCCCGGAGCAATAACCATAGCAGGTACGCCCGAGCGGTGGGAATGGCTCCAGGCTGCTTTGTCAGGATTCCGCACTATCGGGCTTGATGACGTCGCGCTAATTTCGCCCGAAGAAATCAAGAAACGTTGCCCGATCCTCGACACAACGAACATATATGGGGGCCTTTGGGATCCGAATGACGGCTACGTTGATCCTTACGGCACTACGCACGCTTTTGCATCCGCAGCGAAAAAAGCGGGAGCGGAAGTTATTCTGCGTAATGGGGTCATGGAACTGCATGCGCGGCAGGACGGCTCGTGGACCATCGTGACAGAAAAAGGAACGGTCACAGCTGAGCACATTGTGAATGCTGCCGGACTCTGGGCCAAACAGATTGGGATCATGGCTGGTGTCGACCTGCCGGTCGTACCGATGGAGCATCACTATCTCATCACCGAGGCGATCCCCGAACTTTCGGCAATGAGCGAGGAGATGCCGGCCGTTGTCGATTTGGAAGGGTTCACCTATGCGCGGCAGGAAGGCAAGGGGCTGCTTCTAGGAGTTTACGAACGCAATCCAAAACACTGGAATGTAGAAGGCGCGCCGTGGGATTTTGGTATCGAATTGATCCCAGCGGACATTGATCGAATTTCTCCTGAACTCTCGATTGGGTTCGAGCGCTATCCTGTTCTTCAGAGTACCGGCATTAAGCGATGGGTTAACGGGCCAATCACTTTCACTCCCGACGGAAACCCCCTAGTTGGGCCTGTTCCTGGCCTGCGAAATTACTGGTGTGCATGCGGTGTCATGGCCGGGTTTAGCCAAGGCGGCGGCATAGGCCTGGCATTGGCGCAGTGGATCACGTCAGGTGAACCCGAGGCCGAGGTTTTTGGCATGGATGTTGCCCGGTACGGCAAGTTCGCATCGAATCGTACTTATCTCAAAGCCACCACTGGACAATTCTATGCTCGACGTTTCTTGATCAGCTATCCTAATGAACAGCTCCCGGCAGGCAGACCGTTAAAGACGCCGCCGGCCTATGACGTCATGTCCGCGCAAGGGGCACGGTGGGGGGTTTCATGGGGAATGGAGGTGCCGCTCTATTTCACGCCCGAGGACCCTGGATTCGCTGAGACTCCGACACTCAATCGCTCAAATGCCTTTCCATTGGTAGCGGCGGAATGTCGGGCAGTGCGCGAGGGTGTCACCCTCCTCGATACTACGGCCTTTTCCCGCTACGAGATAAAAGGGCCGGGAGCGAAGGATTTCCTCGATCGTCTATTGGCCTGTCAGCTTCCTAAGCCCCATCGCGTGCGGCTGGCTCCGATGCTGTCTGCATCTGGTCATCTAATGGGCGATCTTACCGTTCTCAACTGGGATGATGAAACTTTCTGGCTAATGGGGTCATACTATCTGCGGTCTTGGCATATGCGCTGGTTCGACCAGCACAAGCCAAGCACAGGTGTTGCGATCACCGACATTTCGGATGCAGTTTCTGGCCTGTCGATCACCGGCCCAAAGTCACGCGAATTTCTAGCGAGCTTAACTCCTTCAGATCTGTCGAACGCGGCCTTTCCATTCATGGCGTGTCAGCAAATTGACATTTGCCGCAGCCGGGCCAACGTGGCACGCCTCTCGGTGATGGGGGAACTAGGCTATGAGATCAATGTGAACGCTGCCGAGCAAAGACAGCTCTACCTTGATTTGTTGTTAGCCGGCCGCGAGTGGAACCTTCGTGAAATCGGTTTCAATGCGTTGAGTTCTCTGCGTATCGAGAAAAGCTATGGGATCTGGTCGCGTGAGTTCACTCGCGCTTACACACCGGCCATGTGCGGCCTCGACCGCTTTGTTGCCTTTGATAAAGGCGATTTCATTGGAAGAGACGCGGTACTGGGCGAGCGTGATAAAGGGCGGCCAAAACAGCGGCTGGTTACTCTCAAAATCGATGCCAATGGCGCCGACGCTTCAGGCTTTGAGCCTGTCTTCGCGGGCGGGCATCTCGTTGGTCAAGTGACATCGGGCGCGTACGGGCACGTTTCCGGCCTAAGCTTAGCACTCGGATACGTTGACAGTGTCGCCGTCGATGAGGGGGCCACCCTGTCAGTCGACGTGGTCGGGAAGCCGCGCCAAGCCGAGATAATTCCTTCCTCTCCCATCGATCCAAACGGGGCGAGGTTGCGTCAATGAAACGGTTGCGAGCAAGGGGCCGGCACTCATGACAAAGCGAGTTCAGAGATTGGGGCAACGCCCCAGGCGCGAGGTCGGTTCGGCAGGAGTTCCGTTCGGAAAGGTTGCCTACCGC
>NZ_RZSF01000405.1:0-4913 GCF_004023325.1 Mesorhizobium sp. M1A.F.Ca.ET.072.01.1.1
GTCGAAACGAGGCGCGGGCCGATCGCGCGGAGAGGCGGGTGGGCGGAGGCCGCGCGCGGCGCGCCGTTGAAGACGAAGGTGATCGGCCGCTCTTTGGCCGGGGCAGGCGACTGCTGCGTGTAGGCGACGTAGAAGATCTCGGCCGTGACCTCGCCCTTGCCGGAAAGCAGCGACAGCGTGCCGGCCTTGGCTTGGTAGTCGAGCTTGCGTCCGCCAAGCGTGATCGAGTGCTCGGTGACCTGCGGCGGCGGCAAAAGCGACAGCACGCCGCCGGCCGGCGCCGGCCGTTCAGGTGTTTCGGCGCCGACTGGCTGCGCAAAGGCTGCGAGCGCCAGGAGGATGAAGGGCAGGAGCTTCAACTTGGACCGCATGCGACCTCCGCGGGAACGACCCCCGCAAAGGTATGGCCGCGGCGGCCGAAGTCAAAGGGCATAGGCCTGGCGCTGCGTTGGAACTGCGATCTCCCCACTTGCGGGGGAGATTGGCCCAAAAGGGGGAGATCAGCTGGCGCTACTGCGCCGATGGCACTTCCGCATCCCCCTCGTCGGTGAAGGGCGAGGCGCTCGGCACACACTGCACGGCCCAACCCTGCGGCGTCGGCTGCTTCTGATATTCGGCAATCGCGTTGGTGCACTGTTCGCGGGTGTCGAAGGTGCTGGGCAGCACCGCCATGCCGCCCTGCGGGCCGGCGATCACAAGATACCAGACCAACGCTACGCTGGGGGTGGCAGCCATGGGAATTCCTCTTTGCTGGATGTCGGAGTCGGATCGATGCTAGCAACTCCCAGCAAATGGCGAAAGCAGGGCGGCGGCATACGCTCCCCCGCCCTGGTCACAGACCCGTGAACGACCGCTGGCCGGACGCTTATTCGACAGCGAAGCAGTAGAACAGGCCGTCGCCGCCCGTGCCTCTCAGCGCCTCCTGGCTGCAGCCGCCGCGCGAAGCATGTGAGGAATTCCACGACTTCGCCGCGGCCGATTCGTCGAGGCCGGCGCGGTCGTGATGGCCCGTCATGGCCGCCCCTTCCGCGCCGCTCATCGTCCAGTCGCCGCAGGTCTGGTCGGCGATCTTGGTGCCATCGGGCTTGGAGCCGGTCAGCACGTCGTGGCGGTTGGGCTTGTCGCCGCGGCCGTTGACGACTTCGCCCTTCTCGGTAAGCGCCGTCTGCTTGCTGATGGAGTTGGCGTCGCTGTGCAGCGAGGCGACGTCGTCGGCGATCTTCTCGCCCTTGGCATTGAACCAGGGACCCTTGCCGATGCGGTCGCGCGCATCCTCGGTGCTGGAGGAGAGATAGGCGTGCCAGGTCTTGCCGGTGACGCCGGCCGCTTCTGCCAGCGAGGCGCAATGCGCGTCCGCACCCTTGAGGCCGCCGAGATCGGCGCCCTTGCCGGAGCCGACGCTGGTGACGAAGAAGCTCATCTTGGCGTCTTGCGACAGGGCCGCGCCTGCCGTGGCGGCGAGTGCGGCGGTAATGGCGGTGGCGGCAACGAGAAGAAGTCTGCGCATGTCGGTCCTCCGGTTTCGAATGTTCTACATTCGAAGAACGTAGCCGGAGGGCTGTTTCATCCGCCTTGAGGCAGGTTTATTCCGGCTGCCGATAGGCGACGAAACGGTTGTGCCTGGCCTGGAAGATCAGCCCGGTTTCCTTCAAGTCCGGGCTTGCCAGCGGCACGATGCGTTTGGCGATCTCGGACGGATGCGGCAGCGTCTCGGGATCCTCGCCGGGCATGGCCTGAGCGCGCATTGCGGTGCGGGTGGCGCCCGGATCGGCGGCGTTGACCCGAAGCGGCAGGCTCTCGGTCTCATGCGCCCAGGAGCGCATCATCGTCTCCACCGCGGCCTTGGAAGCCGCGTAGGGCGCCCAGAAGGCGCGCGCCGAGTGCGCCGCGTTGGAGGACATGATGATCGCGCGTCCGGCGTCGGAGAGCCGAAGCAACGGATCGACCGAACGGATCAGGCGCCAGGTCGCGGTGACGTTGACGGTCATTACCTTATCGAAGATTTTTGCTTCGACATGGCCGATCGGCGAGATCACCCCGAGTATACCGGCATTGGCGACCAGGATGTCGAGCTTTCCCCAGCGCTCGTGGATGGCGCCGCCGAGCCGGTCGATGCCCGCCATGTCGGCGAGGTCGAGCGGCACCAGCGTCGCCTGTCCGCGGCCGTCGGCCTTGATCGCATCGTCAAGCTCTTCCAGCCCGCCGACGGTGCGGGCGACCGCGACGACATGCGCGCCGGCGGCAGCCAGTTCCCTGGCGATGAAGTAACCGATGCCGCGCGAGGCGCCGGTGACGACCGCGACGCGGCCGGAAAGGTCGAGGGTCATGTGAGGGATTCCGTGGGGTGGACCGGCTTACGACCCGCCGCTCGCCAGCAGCGACAGCGTGCGCACGTTGTCGTGGCCTTCGAAGTCGAGCAGGCGGGTAGGGTACTGGCCGGTGAAGCAGGCGTCGCAGAATTGCGGCTGGTCGTTGTCGCGTCGCGCCTCGCCGACGGCGCGGTAGAGCCCGTCGATCGACAAAAACCCGAGCGAATCGACGCGGATGAACTCGGCCATCTCCTCGACCGACATGCGCGATGCCAGAAGCTTCGATTTCTCCGGCGTGTCGACGCCGTAGAAGCACGATGCGCTGGTCGGCGGCGATGCGATGCGCATATGCACTTCCTTCGCGCCGGCGTCACGCACCATCTGCACGATCTTTTGGCTGGTGGTGCCGCGCACGATGGAATCGTCGACCAGCACCACGCGCTTGCCCTCGATCATGCGGCGGTTGGCATTGTGCTTGAGCTTCACGCCCATATGGCGGATGGAATCGCCCGGCTGGATGAAGGTGCGGCCGACATAGTGGTTGCGGATGATGCCAAGCTCGAAGGGAATGCCTGCGGCCTGGCTGAAGCCGATCGCGGCCGGCGTGCCGGAATCCGGCACCGGCACGACGATGTCGGCCTCGACCGGGTTTTCCTGCGCCAGCTCGGCGCCGATGCGCTTGCGGACCTCATAGACGTTGCGGCCCTCGACCGAGGAATCCGGCCGCGCGAAATAGACATATTCGAAGATACAGAAGCGGGTCTTCTGCGGCTCGAACGGGAACAGGCTCTCGATGCCCTTGGAGGTGATGACCACCATCTCGCCCGGCTTGATGTCGCGCACGAAACGAGCGCCGATGATGTCGAGCGCGCAGGTTTCCGAAGCAAGTATCCAGGCGCCGTCGAGGTCGCCGAGCACCAGCGGACGGATGCCGAGCGGATCGCGGCAGCCGATCATCTTCTTGGCCGTCATCGCGACCAGCGAGAAGGCACCCTCGACCTGGCGAACGGCATCGATGAAGCGCGAGTTCAAATCGCGTTCCTTGCTGGTCGCGACCAGATGCAGCAGCGTCTCGGTGTCGGAAGTGGAGGAGAAGATCGAGCCCTGTTTCTGCAATGCGCGCTGGACGGTGAGCGCATTGGTGAGGTTGCCGTTATGGGCGACCGCAAGGCCGCCTTCGGCCAACTCGGCGAAGAAGGGCTGGATGTTGCGCAGGCCCGCGCCGCCGGTGGTGGCGTAGCGGGTGTGGCCGATGGCGCGGTTGCCCTGCAGGTGATCGATGACGTTCTGTTTGGTGAAGGTGTCGCCGATCAGCCCGACATGACGCTCGACATGGAACTGGGTGCCGTCATAGGAAACGATGCCGGCGGCTTCCTGACCGCGATGCTGGAGCGCGTGAAGCCCGAGTGTGACGATGGCAGCCGCGTCCTGCCGGCCGAAAATGCCGAACACGCCGCACTCGTCATGGAAATGGTCATCGGCCTCGGCGGAAAGGACTTTGCCTGCGTCTGCCGTTGAGTCTGCCATCTGGGGCTCAAGCTCCGCTAAAACCGCCATATAAGGCGATCGCTCATCGAACGCAACGCATGCGATGCCGCATTCATAAAATGCAGGCCAGTGCCGGAACTGGCCTGGATTTCAGTTTGCCGGCGCCGGAGCGGCGGGAGCCGGGGCGGGGGCTGGGGCCGGCTCATTGTCGGCCGGCGCTTCGCCTTCGCTGTCGTCGGGCGCCGTCGCGCTGTCGTCGCCGGTCGCCGGCGGCTCGGCCGCGGGCTGGTCGGTGGTCGCCGGCGCGCCGGCCTGGGGCGTGACCTTACGCGTGTATTTGTTGACCAGCTCTTCCGTGTTCTCGGGCAGCACGCTTTCGAGCTTGGCGCCGATCGTCTCGAGCAGCGGCCGCGACTTGGCGTTGGCAACCCAGGCGGGCGCCTTGGCGCCGGCCAGCCAGTTGAAGAACAATAGCGCCACCGCGACGACCAGGATGCCGCGCGCCGCGCCGTAGAGGAAACCGAGCGTGCGATCGAGCGCGCCGATGCGCGAATCGATGATCCAGTCGGCGATCTTCATGGTGATCACCGAGACGACGATCAGCGCGATGACAAAGACGATGCCGGCCGCCGCGGCCATGGCGATCTTGTCGTTGTCGACATAGGGCTGAACGTAGGGCAGGACCGGCTTGTAGAAGAAGAAGGCCGCCGCCGCCGCCGCTGCCCACGACACCACCGACAATACTTCGCGGGAAAAGCCGCGCACCATGGCAAGCATCGCCGAGACCAGGGTGAAGCCGACGAGAATTCCGTCAAGCAGCGTAATCGGCATGTCTTTCGCCCCACATCATGAGCTGCATCACTCCCCCTCGTCGGCGCGGCTGCGCCGTGAGCCGGCTATGCGCGCCACCAGGTCGGCAAGCTCGGTGGGCTGGAAAGCGCCGGCCGCGATTCCCCCGGCCCCATTACCGCCAACGACTTCCTCGCTGCCGAGCGGCAGCACCGCGCTTCCAAAACCCAGCTTTTCGGCCTCTTTAAGGCGCTGCTGCGCATGCGCAACCGGCCTCACCGCGCCCGAAAGGCTGATTTCGCCGAAATAGACGCAATCGGCGGGAAG
>NZ_RZSF01000406.1:0-4910 GCF_004023325.1 Mesorhizobium sp. M1A.F.Ca.ET.072.01.1.1
CGATCACGCTGAGCCGCGAGCAGGCCCTGGAGCGCGCCAGGAGCGCAGCCCAGCGCGCCGCGGCGGAAGAAGGCGCCATCACCGCCAACGCGCAAGCAGTCGCCGCGCTTTTGCGGCAGGCCGGCATTGAGGTGACCATGCCGCATCTCGAGCAGCGCCTGCGCGGGCGCGATTCGATGGCCGACGGGCTCACCGGCCAAAGCGTGAGCGCCGCGCCCGAGGCCCAGCTGGTCACCAATGCGGTGCGCCATGTCTTCGAGATCCCGGACGCGGCCCTGACGCGCGCCTTCAAGGCGGCCGTGCTGGCCTTCGAGGAGCGCGGCTGCAGCGAGGTCGAGACCACCAACTGGTTCAGGATGCGCAGGCCGAGCTTCCTCGCCATCCGCACCGTGTTCAGCACCCCGCAGGGCTATCGCTTCGAGGTCGAATTCCATACGCCGGCCAGCTACCGGGCCAAGCTCGCCAACCACGACCTCTACAAGCAGATCGGCTGGCTGCGGCGCCACCCCGGGCCGGACGCCGAGCAAAAGGCCACCGAACTCGTGCAGAGCGTGCAGGACAGATGCCTTGAGGTCGCCATTCCCCCTGACGCCTCCAGCATCCCCCACTGGGGCTCGTCGGGCCACAGCCGGTCGCGGACGGCTGGGGCCTCCAGGTTGGCCACCGCCGACCGGGCAAGCCAGCCCGCGGCCGCCCGCTCGCCGCAGGCCGGCGCGATCATAGCCGCCCTCGGCATGCGTCCCGTCGTGCTGGTCGGCATGCCGGGCAGCGGCAAGTCGACGATCGGCCGCGAGCTTGCCGGCAAGCTGGGAGTGAAGTTTGTCGACACCGACAAGGAAATCGTGCGCAAGCACGGCAATCTGCGCGATCTGTTCGCGCGCCAGGGCGAGGCGCACTTCAGACAGCTGGAGGCCGAAGAGCTCGCCAAGCAGCTGGAGAAGGGGCCGATCGTCATCGCAACCGGCGGCGGCGGCTTCATCGAGTCCAACAATCGAGCCCTGATCGGCGAGAAGGCGGTGTCGGTCTGGCTCGACTCCAACCCGCAAGTGATCCGCAGGCGCCTCAGGAACGACACCAGTCGGCCGCTGCTGCAAGGCCCCGACGGCGAGCAGAAGGTAAGCCGCATGTTCGACGAGCGCCGGCCGTTCTACCAAAAGGCCGATATCACGGTGGTCCCGCCCTCCGCAAAGGACAAGGAGAACGCCGAGCCTTGCGTGAAGGCGCTCCACGCCTACCTGTGCGGCGGCGAGGACGCAGCCGCCCAGACCCTTGCCAACGAGACCCTTGCCAACGAGACCCCTGCTAACGGGACACATGCCAACGAGGCGCCTGCTCCTAAGCCGCGTGCCCCTGCCGAGACGCCCGCCGCTGCCGGGACCCTCCCCACTGCCGGGACATCAGCCATCTCCGACGCTCCCGGCATCGCAGTCGACGCGCCACCTGGCGTTCGGCCGACCGAGCGCCAGGCAGCCGGGCTTCCCCCGGCAGCCGCTGCAGCGCATCGGCTGGCGCTTGGCGCCACCCAATGGCTCCTGGACGACCACATCACGGCCGATTACGCTGTGCTTGGCGAGGCCTTGCACGGGGCCAGTCCCGACATCGCCGCCCGGACCCGCTTGGTCGAGCCTTCGGTGACCCATCTGTTGCGCATGACCGAAGACGAGGCCGAAGCGGCCGCCATCTTCCACGGCATCGCCGGCGGCGGGGGCAATTTGGCGGACGCCAGGCCCGACTTCGTGTTCCTTCCCCTCAACAATGCCGCGCTTGGCGAGCAGGGCACCCACTGGTCGCTGCTGTTTGTCGATCTGCGCGGCTCCCAGCCGCTCGCCTATCACTACGACTCCTCCGGCGGCCAAAACAGCCCCTTTGCACGGCAACTCGCAGCACGGCTGGGCGCCCGCTTGGAGCCGGTGCTGATGACCCAGCAGGACAACGACTATGATTGCGGCGTCTTCGTCCTCGACGCCACCCGGGCGCTGACCGCACGCCTGGCTGAAGCCGAACCGCCCACCGGCCGGCCGCTCCACCTCGACACCCTCGTCGCCGACCGCCACGCCTTGCTGGACCGCCTCAGGCCGCTTATCGGCTCCGGTCCATGAAGCTTGCTGCAACGCCTCGCCGACACTCCGGCCTGGTTCACCAGCGGATGATCGCGATTTAAGCGGTGCCACGACCGTCACTCCGGCGCCATAGGCAACCGGCCGCGGGAGTGGGGAAGGGAACTCGCGACCGACCCTGCTGACATTTTTGCGCGTGTGATACATTGGACGTCCCTGGGCAAGTGTGTCTATGGCCCAGCGAAGCGCAAAGCCCATCAGGTCGGATGGGGGAAGTAGGAGTGTCGATAAGAAAATGAGCATTTATGAAGAAGTTTGAGTTTGTGAATGAAGCAGCGAAGAAAGCCTTTCAGGAACTGCCAAAAGATATAAAGAAGCAATTTGGGTACCGATCTGCAGGCCGTTCAAAATGGAGAACGCCCCTTCTCGGAGCGCGCGAATATAAAAGAAGGCGTTGGACCTAGCGCAATCGAACTAATCGAAAATGGAAGCCCTGCTATCGAGCGGTTTACTGTGCAAAATACGAGAACACGGTTTTCGTTCTGCATACCTTCACCAAGACAACCAATGGCGTTGACAGGAAGGCGATGAAAACGGCGAAAGAGCGTTACAAAGAAATGCTCAAGATTATCAAGGAACGGAAGCAGGGAGGTCGCTAGGCGGCCTCCAACACCTCGCAGATCACCTTGTGATTTGCGTCGACCGACGGCTTCAGCCGGAGGTTCAACAATCAATCTCACGTCGGCATAGTCGACGGATCGACGGGAGGGGATCATAGGAATTTCCCTCCTTGCGCACGATGCTCGAAGCAAAACCAGTGCGACGATAGCTTCAGCTCCGTAGATGTCGTGGCTGAGGGATAGCAACGTCTCGCGACTCGCGTATCTTTATGCGCTTTGTTATGAAGCGGCTGGGCGGCCCGATAGGTCGGACGTGGGGACATGCATTTCACGCAGGATCAGCTGCAGGCGATAGCCGATGCTTTGGGGGACACATCGGCAGGGCTTACGGGTTCCGAGGTCGGCTTCCTGCTACGAACGTGCGAGATCAGGGACACAGATCCTTCAATCACCAAGAGACACCGTCTCTACAATGCGTTCGCCCACGAGCAGAACACGCGAGGGGACCGCATCCGCATTCTTGGGTTCATCCGGAAAGCGATGAAGCCAACGCGGTTCGTGCGGGAGCCTGAACGCTTCGAGCCAATGAGGGCGAACGTCAACCGCGCTCTGGCCTTCGCCGGAATATCTATCGACGCGGCCGGAAAGCTGGGACCTGCGGCCAAGGCCGCGACGCTGGGCGAGGCCGAACGCAGAGCTAAGGAACTTCGAGCCGATCTGCTGTCGCGCGGGGTACATTCCGACGTGCTTTCCTTCTGCAGGCAAGAACTCCTGCACGACAATTATTTCCACGCCGTCCTCGAGGCCGCAAAGAGCGTTGCCGACAAGCTCAGGAAGCGGACCGGGTTGCTCGACGACGGCGCCGTTCTAGTCGACCACGTCTTCGGCGGCCAGAAGCCGATGCTTGCAATCAACTCGCTGGAGACGAAAAGCGAGCAGGACGAGCAGAAAGGATTCGTGAACCTGCTGAAGGGCACATTCGGAATGTTTCGGAATCCTACGGCGCACGAGGCGAAGGTGAACTGGGCCATGTCGAAGGAAGATGCAGAAGACTTGCTTTCGCTCGTGTCGCTCATTCACCGAAGGATCGACAAGGCGACAATGCCGCCCCGCGCTTGAAGCCAGTTCAGACATCTTCGCAGCAGTGCGGTACCCCCGAGTTGGCGCGCGGTAAGCTGGGTCAGGAGCAGGTGCTGCTCTCATGGACGTTTATTTCGATGGGAGTCGCGCCTAGGCGCTCCAACAACTTCACCCGGGCCTCGATCGTCGCTCTCCAAGCCCATGCCAACAAACGCCAGGAAAAAGCCGTCGCCCGGATACTTCCGGGGAGGTATCGACGGCTTTAAAGGCGGCCTCAGCGCGGAGAATTATATCGCCATCACCCAGGCATCCCGCGCCACGGCGACAAGGGTCCTGCAGGATCTGGTTGCCAAGGTGCGCTGACAAGAACTGGTGAACTCCGACATACTCGTTACATACTGAACATTCGTGACAATCGTGCTGACTAAGCCTGTACCACCGCGCGGCGGTCGAGCGACTGCGACAGCACGGCCACGGCGACGGCCAGAAGCGCGAGCGTAGCGCCCACCAGCGGTAGGTTCGCGTAGGATACGCCCGAGGAGATGGCAAGGCCGCCGATCCAGGCGCCGCCGGCATTGCCGACATTGAAGGCGCCCTGGTTGAGCGTGGCGGCAAGGTTCGGTCCTTCGGCAGCCGCCTCGACGACGCGTATCTGTAGCGGCGGCACGACGATGAAGATCAGCATGCCCCACACGAAGACGATGGCCACGGCTACCGCGGCAATCGCACCGAGCTTGGTAAAGACGACAAACAGCACGGCCATGGCAAGCAGCGTGGCGATCACCGTCGGCATCAGCTTCCAGTCCGCCAGCCTGCCGCCGATGATGTTGCCGATGGTCATGCCGGCGCCGAAGAGCAGCAGCACCCAGGTGATGGTCGCCCTAGACAGGCCGGAGACGTCGGTGAGGTAAGGCTTGATGTAGGTGAACACCGCGAACAGGCTGGCGGAGGCGAGCGAGGCGATCAGCATCGCTAGCCAGACCTGCAGCTTGCCGAGCACGCGCAGTTCGCCCACCAGGCCGCCGCCGCTCGGCTCCGCGACGTCCGAAGGCACCAGCCAGGCGATGGCCGCGACCGAGATCAGGCCGATGCCGACGACGGCGAGGAAAGTCGCGCGCCAGCCGAAGGCTTCGCCCAGCGCCGTGCCGGCGGG
>NZ_RZSF01000407.1:0-4902 GCF_004023325.1 Mesorhizobium sp. M1A.F.Ca.ET.072.01.1.1
TCGCCCACATGCCCTTGCCGATCTGGGCGTGGCCGGCGAGCCCGCATTCCAGGCCGGTGTCGACGTTCCACGCCTCATAGGCGGAAATCCAGGCGGCCTGCTTCATGTCGCCCTTGCGGATCATCGGGCCGGCTTCCATCGAGGTGTGGATCTCGTCGCCGGTGCGGTCGAGGAAACCGGTGTTGATGAAGACGACGCGCTCTCTGGCGGCGCGGATCGCTTCCTTGAGGTTGACTGTGGTCCGCCGCTCCTCGTCCATGATGCCCATCTTGATGGTGTTCTTGGCCATGCCGAGCAGGGCCTCGACGCGGTCGAAGATTTCCACGGCGAAGCCGACTTCCTCCGGCCCGTGCATCTTGGGCTTCACCACATACATCGAGCCGGCACGGGAGTTGGCGCGGCGGCCGTTGTCGCCGACATCGTGCAGCGCGATCAGCGCGGTGAGCGCCGCGTCCATGATGCCTTCCGGCACCTCGTTGCCGTCGCGGTCGAGGATCGCCGGATTGGTCATCAGGTGGCCGACATTGCGCACCAGCATCAGCGAGCGTCCGGGCAGCAGCAGCTGGCCGCCATTCGGCGCCGTGTAGCGGCGGTCCGGATTGAGCTTGCGGACAAAGCTCTTGCCGGCCTTGGTGATCTCTTCCGCCAGGTCGCCCTTCATCAGGCCGAGCCAGTTGCGATAGACGACGACCTTGTCCTCGGCATCGACGGCGGCGACCGAATCCTCGCAATCCTGGATGGTGGTCAGGGCGGCCTCGAGGACGACGTCGGCAATGCCGGCCGCATCGGTCTTGCCGATCTGACTGGCATGGTCGACGACGATCTCGATATGCAGGCCGTTCTTTACCAAAAGCACGGCTTCCGGCGTGGCGGCGTCGCCGCGATAGCCGACGAACTGCTTCGGGTCGGCAAGCGTGGTGGCGCCGGCGCCTTCGCCGACCTTCAGCGCGCCGTTCGCCACCGACAGCCCGTTGATGCCGGCCCATTTGCCGGTGGTGAGCGGCACGGACTGGTCGAGGAAGTCCCTGACCCAGGCGATCACCTTGGCCCCGCGAACCGGGTTGAACGCCTTGCCCCTTTCGGCGCCTCCGGTCTCGGGAATGGCGTCGGTGCCGTAGAGCGCGTCATAAAGCGAGCCCCAGCGCGCATTGGCGGCATTGAGCGCATAGCGCGCGTTCATCACCGGCACGACCAGCTGCGGCCCGGCGACGACCGCGATCTCCGGATCGACATTCTCGGTCGAGACGCTGAAGGCCGGGCCTTCCGGCACCAGATAGCCGATCTCCTCGAGGAAAGTTCTGTACAGCTCCATTTCGACCGGCGCGCCGTTGGCGCGGTACCAGTCGTCCAGCTTCTCCTGCATGGCGTCGCGCTTGGCGAGCAGCGCGCGGTTCTTCGGCGCGAGGTCATGGACGATCTCTGAAAAGCCGGTCCAGAACTTTTCCGGATCGATGCCGGTGCCGACTGCTGCCTCCTCGGCGACGAAGTCATGGAGCTCCCGGGCAATCTGCAACCCGGCGATCTCGATGCGGTCGGTCATCAGCACGTCTCCAGATGGGTAAGGCTTTGCCGGGGCTTTGACATGTTTGGGGTTCAAGGGTCAATTCGGCTTAGGGTGAAGGTGCGGATTTTGGCGGCAAGCGAATCTCCCCCCTTGAGGGGGAGATGGCCGGCAGGCCAGAGGGGGTCGCCTCGCGTGGAGCGCGAGCTCTATTCGTTGCAGCAGGCCGGGCCCAGTCGGGCCGACCCCCTCTGTCTCCTTCGGCGACATCTCCCCCTCAAGGGGGGAGATTGCTTCTAAACCGCAATCCTTGGGCGCCCTGACGCCACCGCCACCACATGCGCCTCGATGAACATGCGCTGGTTCTCGACCGTCGAGACCTTGAACTCGGTGGAAACATCGATTTCGGCGCTGTCGGTGCCGGCATTTTTCGCGCGCTCGGCGACGATCGCCCGCACGTCGGCTTCAGCCGCGGCGATCGCCTTCTCCTCCTCGGTGAAGTCGCGCACCGTCTGCCCCGAGGCGAGCCGGAAAAGCCCTTCCCTGGGCTGGCTGACGCGGGCTTCGGCCGAGACGCGGACCTGGCCGACGACGGCGCCGAGCGCGTTGGCGACATCGGTGTCCTCCGGCACGATGCAGCCATTGCCGATCAGCGGCGGCAGGCCGGCATAATGCAGCGGCGCGGAGGCGCCGAGGCCGATCACCGGACGGTCGAGCGCGACGCTGAAGCGGGCGATGCCGGGATGCGCATCGACGGCGCGCTGCACCAGCGCGTGCGCGACGGTCGCGGCGCCGTCCAGCCCGTCCTCGGCGAAGGCGGTTTCGAGAATATATTCGGCCGACCAGCGCGTCAGCGTGACGAGCACGCGCTGGGCGAGCACTTCCGGCGTCGCGGCGATCGCCTGGCCGCGGCCGTCGCGGCGGCGGGAAAACAGCTCGGCGCCGAGACGGGCGGCGGCGGGATCCCAGTTCGACTGCTTGCCGAGCACATGGGCGGCGTCGGACGGCGTGAAGCCGCAGATGTGCACCAAGCCGCGCGCCACCAGCCGGTTCAGCGTAGCGTTCTGGGCGTTGGAGCTGAGCAGCCGGTCGAGCGCCAGCGGGGTGGCGCCGATCGCCTCGTAGAGTTTTGCTTCCGGCGCGGTGAGGCCGGCGGCGAGGCGATCCGGCACGCCGGTGCGCACGGCAAAACGCCCGTCCATGCGGCCGGGATTGGGCGCGCGCAGCTGCCGCTCCAGCTCGGCGGTGACCGCCTCGCCATGCGCCAAGCCGGCCAGCGCCAGCGGCACCAGGCGGCGCGGCCCGAGCAGGATCTTCGGGTCGAGCGCGCCGTCCTCCAGCGCCACTTCGGAATCGCCGCCAAGGCCGAAGGTGCGCATGGCGACGGCTTCGACCATGGTGCGGAAGCCGCCGACGGTGGCGCCTTCCGGATCGAGCCGCGGCCGGCCGCTATCCAGCACGGCGACGTCGGTGGTGGTGCCGCCGATGTCGGAGACCATGGCGTCGTCGAGCCCGGTCATGTGGCGGGCGCCGACCAGGCTGGCGGCCGGGCCGGAGAGGATGGTCTCGATCGGCCGCTGGCGGGCGAAGGCCGCCGACACCAGCGCGCCGTCGCCGCGCACCACCATCAAGGGTGCGGCGATGCCGCGACGGCCAAGAAAGCCTTCTGTCGCCGCCACCAGCCGGTCGATCATCGAGATCAGCCGGGCGTTGAGCAAAGTGGTGAGCGCGCGGCGCGGACCGCCGAGCTTGGCCGAAAGCTCGTGGCTGGCGGTGACCGGCAGGCCGGTTTTTTCGCGGATCAGGTCGCGCGCGGCGAGCTCATGCGCCGGATTGCGGGTGGCGAAATAGGCGCAGACGGCGAAGCCCGACACCGAACCCCCAAGCTCCGGCAACGCCGCCTCGAGGCCGGAAAGATCGAGCTTGGCGGCATTGCCGTGCACGTCGTGGCCGCCGGGGCAGAACACCACCGGATCGCTGCCCAGAGCCGTCTTCAGCCCGTCGCGGGCAAGGTCGGCCTCGGCAAAGCCGATCATCACCAGCGCCACGCGCCCGCCCTGGCCCTCGACCAGCGCGTTTGTGGCAAGCGTGGTCGACATCGACACCAGCTTGATCGCGGCCGGGTCGGTGCCGGATTTCTCCAGCACCGCGTCGACCGCGCCGGAAATGCCGACGGCGAGGTCGTGGCGCGTGGTCAGCGCCTTGGCCTTGGCCAGCACCTTGCCCTTATCTGGGTTGTCCAGGGGCCCGCCCTCCTCCGACCACAGCACGGCATCGGTATAGGTGCCGCCGGTGTCGATGCCGAGGAAGAGCGGTTTTGGCTTGGCGGTCATTTGGCGGTGGCAAGTCCGGGCAAGAGGTTTGGTGCCTGCCCTTAGCCGATACGGGCCGGCGGATAAAGGCGGGAGCGATGGGCCAAGAGCAGAGATGTGCGGCTTCGAAGAATTTGCTGAGACGCTAGCGCCAAGCCACCCCCCTCTGTCCTGCCGGACATCTCCCCCTCAGGGAGGGAGATTGGCCAACTTCCGCGCCGCGCCATTCCTGCAATGTTGGCAATAGGCGAGGGCCGGTGTGACAGCTGATCTCCCCCCTTGAGGGGGAGATGGCCGGCAGGCTAGAGGGGGTCATCTCGCATGGAGCGCCAGCCTCGTTCTGCAGCCGGAGGCCGAGTCCGGTCGGACCGACCCCCTCTGTCGCCTTTGGCGACATCTCCCCCTCGAGGGGGGAGATTGGCAGCTTCACTCCGCCAGATCCACCGTCTCCGTCGAGTGGTCAGTGCATATGAAGCAGCAGGTGTCGCAGGGCTGGTCGTTGTCGGGGCCGACGCCGGCGGTGACGGAATCGTTGCCGACCACCCAGGCGCCCCAGCAGATGTGCTCGCCGGGCTCGCAGGAGATCGGCACGGATTTGCGCGCCTGCGGCCGGATCAGAAAAACCTTGTCGCCGCCCGGCCAGACCTTTTCGCTGTCGCGGCTGAACAGTTCCAGCGCGACGCCGTCGGACCGCTGGTTGCGGACGAAGACCGACATGTCGGCGGCGAAGGCCGGCGCGGTGAGGAGAAGAGCGGCGAGCAGAGCGCGAATCATGGCGAGGTCCCCGATGGGAGTAGAGCACGGGAAGCACCGGTAATCTCCCCCCTCGAGGGGGAGATGGCCGCGAAGCGGTCAGAGGGGGTCCTTGCGCGTAGAACGCCGACCTCATCTCGTGCCGCACGGCGTCGGCGCTCCACGCGCGGCGACCCCCTCTGTCGCCTTTGGCGACATCTCCCCTCGAGGGGCAGGGGAATCGCAGATAAGTTGATTGGCTATTGCCAAGCCGCAAAAGAAGGATTCTTGAGAGGCTTTCTCGTAGCAGAGGAGGCCCGAGTGCGGCTTGTTTTGTCGATCCTGCAAGCAGTTCGC
>NZ_RZSF01000408.1:0-4890 GCF_004023325.1 Mesorhizobium sp. M1A.F.Ca.ET.072.01.1.1
CCCCTGAACGAGGCGCGCGAGCAGCGCCGGATTGACTGCACGGCCCGCGCGCAAGGGAGCGAGAAGCTGGCTGCGATAGGCGCCGGCCGACTGGAAAACACTCAACTGCCAGGGATCGAACCTCGGATCCTCCTCGGTCAGTCGGAAGAACAGCCGCCGGCGCTCTGCGATTAGCCCGGCATGGAACTCGTCGGCCGCGCCGCGATCCTCATCGGCTTCGAGATAGGCTTCTCGCAGCCGCTCGAACCCCGGGTTCACGCCATATTGCGCGTCGTCGGCAAGCAGTCGTTGGTGATGCGGCTGGAGATCGGTGTCATTCTGTCCGAAGACCAGAAGCGCATCGAGTGCATTACTTGTCTCAAGCCCGATGCGAAACCCAGTGAAGAAGCGAAAGACCGCGAAGCGCTCGCGCTTCGCTTCGGTCAGATTGGCGCCGAGCAGGTTGTCGTAGAGACACGCATCATGGTGCCGGCCGTCGCGCACCATGTCGCGAAGCGCATCGGGGCGTGCCACCCCGTCGCCGCCCTTATAGCCAAGCAAGCCGTTGACAAGGAGCAGCAGGACCTCGCGGATGGAGACGTGAAAGCCATTGCTGTCGCACAACTCGCCGAGCGCCTGCAGCCGTTCGCGAATGCGCGGCTCATGGAGTAGCTGAAAGTTTCTAGTGAGGGGCGAAGCCGGGCTAAACGCGGGATCGCTGGCCTCGTCGTGGAAGCATGCCCATTCCGCGCGGCCGAGTAGGCACTTGAGTGCTCGTTCCAGTAGCTCGCGCGTCGACATGCGGCTCAGGTTGAGAAACAGCAACGCCGCGCCCGCCTGGCTGCGGTGGTCGCGTGTTAGCAGTGTCTCGATGAGGGGTTTGAGCCGCGTGTCGGCGCTATCTGGCAGCGAATCGAACGCCTGGACCAGCTTGCCGTCATTGCCGGCGAGCACGAAATATTCGCGCGGTTCAGGATCGAACACCGACCGCGCGAAGCGGTTGAGTAAGTCAATCTGCTCTGGCATCCACGGCCGGCGCTGTTCAGGCGTGAAGCCGCTAAACTCAAAGATGAAGTGAAGCGTACGCTCGCCATCAGGCGTCTCGAGCGCAACCTTTCCGTAATTGCTGCGATCCCGCCCGGCCTTTCGGCTCTCGTCGCCGGTTAGCTGGTGCCACAGCTCGCTGCACAGGCTTGTTTTTCCATCACCCGCGGTGCCAGTCAGGATGACGTTTGTGAGCCGCCCCTCCGCTGGTGCGATCGCTTTCGCAAGCGCCTCCGCCTCGGGATGCTCGAAGGCGAGCGGAGCTACGCCATGCGCCTGCGCCTGTCGCGACACGGTTTCGGCATACATGCCGTCGGTCTTGTTGATCGGACCATAGCTGCGCAGAAACGAAATCCAGCGCTGACCCGGCGTGGCATGCCCCTGCGGTGAACTGCTCACAGCTGGCAAATCATGCAGCCGTCGCGCGGCGTGGGCTCGGTCTCCAAGCCACCGAGCACGTCGACAAGCGGTCGTTGGGTGCGCCGCGCGCGTTTGCGCTCCTGGGTGCGTTCCCAATTCTCCTCGATCGCCGCCATGCGCTCGGGGCGCTCGAGCTGATCGAGCGGCTCGTCGGTCCAATAGAAGACCTGGCCGTTCACGCGGTTAGGCTTCTCATAGGCCTTGGCCTCTTCGAACAGCTTAGGATAATGCTGCTTCAGGCGCACCCATTCGATCTTCTGCTGATAAAAGCAGAAGAAGCAGCCCGAGCGGGTTCGACCCCACTCGGTATAGGGCGGCATGCCAAGCCCGGAATCGGTCAGGATGCGCACCACGCCAGCATAGTCGATCCCGTCGTCGCGGAACGGAAAGACCGCGCGGATATTGGGCTTGTGGCTGATGTAGCCTACCCGATCCTCGTCGGCGCGAATGCCGACATAGTTGATGCAGGGCTCGTCGCCGATATAGGCTTCGAACGGCTTGAGCTTGAGGTAATCAGTGCACCAGCGCCGCCGCCCGGAGGGTAGCACGCCCCCTTTGGTGCGCAGGATATCGTCGAATCCCTGGCGCGTGGTGGTGCGGATCACACGCTGCCCTAGATAGGATTCGAGCCGCTCAATATAGGCGACCGTGTCGGGCAGTTCCTTTCCCGTATCATGGAAGATATATTCCATGTTGGGCACGCGGTCGCGCAGATGGATGGCGAGGGCGGTGCTGTCCTTGCCGCCCGAAAGGCTTAGAATATGGCGAACCGAGGGGCCGTCCCAATTGATCATGTCGATCCTGCCTTTGGTGAAGTCTCTACGTCGGCGTCTTCGTCGCCAGCGGCGGCCAGAAGCAACCGCGCAGCCGCAATCCGTCCGATCCGGCCGGCGCGCTCAAGCAGCGGCGCGAGCTCAGTCTCGGCGCGCTTGATCGCGGCTTCCTGCTCGGCGGTCGTGCGGAAGATTCGTTCGATCTGACGGCCGTCAGCGCAGGTCACCGCGATCCGATAGGCGCTGTCGTCATCGCCCTGGCCCGGGAAGTGGATCGTCTCCACCTGACGGAAGCGCCGGGTGAAAAAGGCGAGCCGCTGGTGAAACTCCTCTTCGTCGCTGTCGGTCCAGCGTTCGGCCGGCTTGCGCGCGACGAAGCTGGCGATCGACTCGAGCCAAGCGGTGTCGTCGAGCTTTTCATCGGCGAGCCGCAGCACGAATGCGCGCAATTCTGGCTCCACCAGCGCGGGAACGAGCGCGCGGCCGCGCAGCAGGACCGGCGCGCGCAGCTTTGCCAGGTCCTCGTCGGTCTCAAGCGCCGCGCCGAGCGCCGCGGCGAGGCGAGTGAGAAGGCGTGGATAGGCGTCGCGCAGCTCGCGGATGGCCCCGGCCATCGCCTTCACATAGCGAGCCACCGCCTCGCTTCCAGGAAGTGTCTGCGGGCCAATCGCCTCGAGATCGAACGCCTTGGGAAGGTCAGTGAACAGTAGGGCGCTGGGGTCGCGTCCGCTGAGCAGAGCGCTGCGCGCAGCAAGCGTCGCGGGCGACAGCCGGCGGGTCCGGCGCGAATGGTCAGGGAGCTGCTTGCCGACAAAGGTCATCAGCGGCCGAACGATGTCGAGCAACGCGGGACGTTCGCTCAGCCGGGTCTCGAGCGCTGCGCCCAGCTGGACATAAAGCTCAGCCCGCACCCCTTCGATCGCACAATGCTGAAACTCGAAATGCTCGGGCTCTTTGGTGATGCGTGTAAATTCGGGGCCGCCCACCTGCTCGAGATAGGTGCCGTCCTCATAGACCGCGGTTTCGTGCCAGCTCGCGCGCAGATAGATCGCGATCACCAGCGGGATAAGCCCGTCGCGCATACCGAAATCCGCGCCGCGCAGGCGGGTTGCCAGCACTTCATAGCCCACCGGCTTGTCCACGGCCTTGAGGATACGCGCGATTGCGTTGAGCGCCGGCGCGAAATTCAGCCGGTCCTCATCCCCTTCTGGGATGCGGACCTCCCACCGGCCCTGGCGCTGCACATGGATGCCGCCCTTCTGCAGCACGGACAGATAGATCGCGCGCTCGGGCGGGGTGTTCTGACTCGACAGGCCGAGGCCGGGCTGATCGGCGTTGGTGGCGAGCGCTTCGATGAGCAGGCTGCGCGCGCGCGCGGCAGCCGTGCTCAAGGTCCGGCGATTGATGAGCTCGTTGCTGACCCGTGGGCACAGCGAAAAGGCGCGATCGCACAGATCGGAGAGATGCGAGACAAAGCTACGCGACGAGGCGAACTGGCGCTCACCATCACGATCGCGCCAGCGAATGCCGGCCGCAGCACTGCCGCGCACATCGAGCAGGCCGCCGAGCGTGCGGGTCAGACGTTCCTCCGCAAGTGCCAGCTGCCGCGAGACCTCAGTGCGTGCGATCCGGTCGCCGGCCAGCGCCGGGACATGATCGCGCACCCAGCGCCAGGCGAGCACATCGCGCAGCAGCGGGTCGAGACCGGCGGTGGGGCGCGGCAGACCTACGACAGTCGTCTCGGGAAGCGTGCAATGCGCAAGCCGGTTCCAGGCGTCCTCACGCGCCTGCTCGGTGGTGGAGAGCAGCAGCACAACCCGCCCGTCCGGAGCATGCGTGCCCGGTTCGATTGCGGTTTGGACCTCGTGCTCGAAGCGACCGCTGTCGAGGCAGATGAGCTCGAAATGCCGAAGCGCGCCGCGCTCAACATAATGGCGCCGCGCGACGATTGGGTCGGTGCGCACCAGCCGCTTCAAATGGTCGAAGGTCTTGTCGATCGGACCAATCGCCCGCTCGGCTGCAGCGAAGGCCTCGTCGAGATCGACGCTGGTATGCGGCCACAGGCACAAGGCGCCTGCGGCACCGCGGTCATAGAGGATGCGCGCTTCGTGCGAGAGCCGTGTGATCGCCGCCTTGGCACGGTCGGTCGCACGCTTGTCCACCCCGGCCACCGCGAGGAGCACGGCCTCGCGGGTGGGAGGGAGCGACGGGTCGTCGATGAGGTTGAGGAGTGCCACCGTCTTGAGCACGGCCTCCTCGTCCGCCGCACGCGTCTCGGCCGAGCGCAAGATCTCCCGGATCTGGTTCCAGCGCGTGGCATGCGCGCCCGAGCCGAGCAGACTGGCGAAATTGGCGGTGAGATAGTCGAAGAAATCGTGCAGCCGATACGGCCTGAACCCGTCGACCGGCCGCTGGGCATGCGCCATCAGACCGCAGGGTTCAGTGGAGGAGAGGAAGCTGAACAGCGACCGCTCATTCTGGCCGAAGCGGCGCATTGCGCGGCTGATCACGGGCAGCACGGTCGCATCGAGTGGAAGCAATGCCGGCGCGAAGTCCATCATCGCGGCCCGGCTGACGCCGCTGCCATACCAATTCTGGTCGAGAGCGCTCGCCATGGTGCGCTCTCGACCAGAATTGGTATGGCAGCGGCGTCAGCCGGGCCGCGATGATGGAC
>NZ_RZSF01000409.1:0-4876 GCF_004023325.1 Mesorhizobium sp. M1A.F.Ca.ET.072.01.1.1
GATCTACACCCGCCAGGAGCGCAACGGCATCCTGCTCGGCACCTATGAAAAAGCCTGCAAGCCGTGGTCGCCGGTCAACACGCCCTGGGATTTCGGGCATGAACTCTTGCCACCCGACATCGATCGCATCGCGCCGTCGCTGGAGATCGGCTTCAAGCATTTCCCCGGCATCGAGAAGGCCGGCATCAAGCAGATCATCAACGGCCCCTTCACCTTCGCGCTCGACGGCAACCCGCTGGTCGGCCCAGTCCAGGGCCTGACCAACTTCTGGTGCGCCTGCGCCGTCATGGCCGGCTTCAGCCAGGGCGGCGGCGTCGGCCTGGCGCTGTCCAACTGGATGGTGCACGGCGATCCGGGCTTCGACGTCTGGGGCATGGATGTCGCCCGCTTCGGCGAATGGGCGACGCTGCGCTACACCAACGCCAAGGTGCGCGAGAATTATTCGCGGCGCTTCTCGATCCGCTTCCCGAACGAGGAACTGCCGGCCGCCCGGCCGGCGCAGACGACGCCGCTCTACGACACGATGCTCGCCAACAATGCGGTCATGGGCGACTCGTGGGGACTGGAAACCCCGCTCTGGTTCGCGCCCAAGGGCACCGAGCCAAAGGACATCGTCTCCTTCCACCGCTCGAACGATTTCGGCCCGATCGGCGAGGAAGTTCGCGCGACGCGCGAACGGGTCGGCGTCACCGAGATCGCCAACTTTGCCAAGTACGAAGTTTCTGGGCCGGGCGCCGAGGATTTCCTCAACCGGCTGATGACCAACCGGATGCCGAAGACCGGCCGCATTGTGCTCACCCCGATGGTCAACGAGTTCGGCAGGCTGATCGGCGACTTCACCATCGCCAAGACCGGTGAGGACCGTTTCATGATCTGGGGCTCTTCGGCCGCGCAGAAATACCATATGCGCTGGTTCGAGAAGCACCTGCCCAAGGATGGTTCTGTGCGCATCCACCGCTTCGACCAGACACTGGTCGGCTTGTCGATCGCCGGACCGAGCGCGCGGAATTTGCTGCAGAAACTTGTGGACGTCGACGTCTCGACCAAGGCCTTCCGCTTCATGGACTTCCGCGAGATGGCGGTCGGCGGCGCGCCCTGCATGGTCAACCGCATCACCTATACCGGCGACCTCGGCTACGAGATCTGGATGGCCCCCGCCTATCAGCGCCTCGTCTACAAGGCGATCAAGGAAGCAGGCGAGGAATTCGGCCTCGTCGATTTCGGCATGCGCGCGCTGCTGTCGATGCGTCTCGAAAAGAACTTCCCAACCTGGTTCCGCGAGTTGCGTCCGATCTACGGGCCGTTCGAAGGCTCGATGGACCGCTTCATCAAGCTGGAGAAGAACGACTTCATTGGCCGCGAGGCGGCTGCCAGGGAGCAGGCGCAAGGGCCGAAGCTGCGCCGCGTCTCCTTCATCGTCGATGCTGCCGACGCCGACGTGATGGGCGACGAGCCGATCTGGGCCAAGGTCAGCAAGGATTACGGCACGGTGGAGAAGCCGCATGGCTACGGCGCGCCGCGCTTCGACGAGACGGGCAAGGAAGTGCGCGGCTCCGAAGCCGCCGAAGGCGCTTCGGCCGTGCGCGGCATCGTCGATGGCGAGTGGCGCGTTGTCGGCTGGGTGACCTCGGGCGGCTATGCGCATTACGTGCAAAAGTCGATGGCGCAGGGCTATGTGCCGGCGGCCCTTGCCGAGGACGAGAGCGCCGGCCTGTTCGAAATCGAGATCCTCGGCCACCGCCGCCCGGCCCGCATCAACGTCGAGCCGCCCTTCGACCCGAGCGGCGAGAAGATGCGCACCTGATTCCAGGAAGCCGTAATGTACCGCTTTCGGATCGTGTTGGTGGCCGGCTATATAGCAACCGGCCACCAACGCATCAGATGAGAAGACGACCCTTGCGGCAGCTGGAGAAATGGACCGACTGGCTCTGCGATGAACGGGTCGGCCCTTTCAGTGCCGCAATCGCGTTTGCACTTGCCTATTGCCTGGTCCAGATCGTGGTGATGCCGCTTTCGTCCCATTTCGTGGGCACCGGCGTCGGCGTCGACGACTCCGAACAGTTGATGGCGATGCGCTTCCTCGCGGCCGGCTATGGCGGCTCGCAGCCGCCTTTATACACCTGGTTCGGCATCCTCACGGCCTCGCTGGTTGGAACCAGCATTCTCGCGCTCAAGATCGTCAAATACACGCTGCTGGCCGGTGGATTGGTCGCGTCCTTCGCCACAGTGCGCCGCCTGGGCTATTCAGCCCGCGCGGCGACCACCGCCATGTTCGGCCTGCTGCTGTTTCCACAGATCGTATGGGAGATGCAGCATGCCCTCACCCACTCGGTCGCGGTTTTTTGCTTTTCATCGCTGCTGCTCCTGGCAGTCGCCGAGTTGCAGAAACGGCGCTCGACTACCGCGTATGTGCTGCTTGGCTTGGCGACGGCCGCCGCAATGCTGTCGAAATACAATGAGGTGATCTTTCTCGCTGCGCTGTTCCTTGCGGCGCTGTCCGTCCGCGAAACACGTGAGGCGATCTTCGATCGCCGTTTCCTGATCAGTGTGGTTGTGGCGATCCTTGCCTGCCTCCCCACATTCTACTGGAGCCTCACGCATCTCGGAGACCTGCTGGCGCACAGCGGTGGCCTGGGCGTCGCCGAAGGGGGCAGCGCGGCAAAGACCCTGTCTCGCGGCATCCGCGGCTTGGGCAATGCGATGCTCAATTTCGCCGGGCTGCCGGCCACGATCTTTGCCGTCGCGTTTTTCCTGGCGCGCAAGCAATCCGCTCCACCGCCCGAGGCCGCACCGTGGCCAGAGACGCTGGTCTGGCGGGCGATAGCCTTCGCCTTGCTGATCACGCTCGTGGTGGTGCTGGCGGGCGGCATCACACAGTTTCGCGATCGCTGGATGCTGCCCGTATTCGTGCTGTTGCCGGTCGCCATTGCCATGCGGCTGGACGCGATGGGGGAAAGGGGCAGGAAGACGCAGGCGACAATCGTCTTCGTCGGCGCCGTGATGGCCATCCTCGTGCTTCCGGTAAGCTGGTACATGCAGGTCCACGGCGGCGATAACCGCGGCAGCATCGTGCGCATGGACTACGCTTCGCTCCATCGTCAGCTGACAGCCGACGGACCGGTCGGCACTGTGGTCTCGAGTTGGTTCTGGATCGGCAATCTCCGCCTCGTCGATCCCGATCTCATCGTGCTCGACGACGAGATACCCGATTTCGCCAGATCGATCCGCGAGCCCGCGGTGCTTGTGCTCGCGGATGACGAGGAACCGGCCTCCGTCATCTTCAAAAGGATCACCGAGGCCGGCTATGTGATGGATACCGTCCATCGGCGCATCGCGGTGCCGCAGTTGGGGAGCGCACCGCGCCAGGTCACGATCACCAGGCTGCACAAGATGAAGCCGCAATAGACAGACAGGGGGACCGCATGGACACACAACGTTTCGGCCGCCACCGCAAGATCATGCCGTTCGAACCCGGTTCCGTCGAGGCGCTCCGCGCCGCCTCCCGCGAGAAGGCTGGCGCGCTCAACCAGCACGCTCTGGGCTATGGCGCGGTAGCCGAAGCCGAATGGGCGGCGGCAGGCATTGCCGCTCCCGACCTGCCTGCCATGCGAACCTATCGGCTCGAGCGCATCCGCGCCGAACTCAGGCGCCGCGACTATGCCGGCGCCCTGCTCTACGACCCGGTCAACATCCGCTACGCGACGGATTCGACCAACATGCAGCTCTGGGTCGCGCACAATCCGACCCGCCACTGTTTCGTCGCCACAGAAGGTCCTGTGGTGCTGTTCGACTATTTCTCCTGCGAGCATTTGTCGGATCACGCCGGCGTCGTCGACGAGGTGCGGCCGGCGGTGTCGTGGATGTACCTTTATAGCGGCGAGCTGACCGACAAGAAGGTCCGTCGCTGGGCAGCCGGCATCGCCGAGCTCCTTGCCGAGCACGGCGGCGGCAATCGGCGGATCGCCGTCGACCACATCAACCCGGAAGGCGTCGAAGAGCTTGCCCGCCGCGGCATCACGGTCGGCAATGGCGAGGCGGTGATGGAGAATGCGCGCCTCATAAAGTCGCCCGACGAGATCCTCGCCATGCGCCGCGCCATTGTCGCCTGCGAGGCGGCGATGGGCGAGATGGAAGCGGCGCTGAAGCCGGGCATTTCCGAGAACGAACTCTGGGCGGAACTGCATCGCGGCAACATCGCGCGCGGCGGCGAATGGATCGAGACCCGGCTTCTGTCGTCCGGGCCGCGCACCAACCCCTGGTTCCAGGAATGCTCGTCGCGCATCGTCGAGGACGGCGATCTCGTCGCCTTCGACACCGACCTCATCGGTCCCTATGGATTTTGCGCCGACCTATCGCGCACCTGGCTCTGCGGCGATGGCCGGCCGTCCGACGAGCAGCGTGACCTGTTCCGCATCGCCGCCGACCAGATCGCCCACAACACGGCATTGATGCGGCCGGGCATTTCCTTCCGCGATCTCGTCGAACGCTCCGCCGTGCCGCCTGGAGACTGCTTCCCGGCGCGCTACGGCGTGCTCTACCACGGCGTCGGTCTGGCGGACGAATATCCGACCCTGCCGCATGCCAGCGACTGGACGGACGACACGCCGGATGGCGTCCTGGAACCCGGCATGGTGCTGTGCGTGGAAAGCTATATCGGCAGGCTCGGCGGCCGCGAGGGCGTCAAGATCGAGGAGCAGATCCTCATCACCGAGACCGGCAACGAAAAACTCTCAGCCTACCCGCTCGACGAAAAGCTGCTTGGCAGCTGACCCGTCCAAGCCAAACTCGGCGATGCCCTCGCGCATGGACGCAACGACGTCCGCCGATGTGGCCCTGGCCGAAATAAATGGCAATCCCTTCCGCCTAGTCGTCCAGC
>NZ_RZSF01000040.1:0-32967 GCF_004023325.1 Mesorhizobium sp. M1A.F.Ca.ET.072.01.1.1
GGCAAGGCCCATCAAGCCGATCGACAGCACGAGGCCGACGATCAGCACCCAGAAATGATCACGCGCGGCGCCGGCGACGGCCAGCACGTTGTCCAGCGACATCGACACGTCTGCGACGACGATCTGCAGCGCCGCCTGGCCAAGCGTCTTGCGCGGCGCCTTGCCGGCAACCGCCTTGTCGCTGTCGAGATCGGAATTGGCGAGCGCCTCCGTCGCCTCGTGCTCGTCGGCATGGGAGGTGCGCAGCTCGCGATACATCTTCCAGCATACCCATAACAGGAGGATGCCACCGGCGAGCAACAGTCCGACGATTGCAAGCAGCTTGACGGTAACTGCCGCGAACAGGATGCGCAGCACCGTCGCTGCCACCACGCCGATCAGAATGGCTTTTTTGCGCTGCTCCGTCGGCAGGCCGGCGGCCGCCAGTCCAATGACGATGGCATTATCGCCCGCAAGCACCAGGTCGATCGCTATGACCTGGACAAGGGCAGTCAGGCTTGCGGCGCTGAAAATATCCATCGTCTGGAGCCTTCCTGTTTGCGAAATGTCGATCTTCGAGTGTTCTAACGCCGGAGCGATTCACCGATTGATGCGATCGCGTTCTAAGTCTTTGTTTTCACGCAATTCCGGCGGGAAAAACGGCTGCGCGTTTTTCCTGGAATTGCTCTACGTGCATGGTTCCTGCACGTCAAGAGAACTCACGAAACAAGCGGTTGCCGCTCGTCTGGTTCCATTGGGTTCAAATGAGTTTGCACTCGAAAGGCCGGCTTACGCGCAGCCGACCGCGGCAGTCGGTCAATCGTAAAGGTTGTATTTTGCCCAGTCGGTTTCCGGGATCTCGTCACCGATCTTGTAGAGCAACTGCAGCACCTGCATATGGTCGGGCGCGGTCTGGCACTTGAACTTCAGCCGGAACCATTGTCCCTTGCTGCGAAAGGCGGCGCCGGGGCTCCTGATCGCGTCGGCGCTCATCTGGGGCGTGGCGAAGGCATAGGCCACCACACGGTCGGCCTTGAATTTGCGATCGTCGTGGCTGATCCGGTCGAGCACCTCGGCGTCGCAACGCTGTTCGAGACGAGTCTGCGGATCGAGTTTCAGCAGGCCGGCACGAAGTGCGTTGTCCATCGCCTTGGCCGGCCAGGCCAGCGCCAGAGGCGCCAGAACCATCAGGCAGAGCTTTTTCATGGGCGCGACAAGCAGCATATTCTGTCTGAGAAATCAACCAAACGCACGCGCTTGTGACATGGGTGCCGGGCCGGCCGGGCCAGCCTTTGGGCTCAGGCCAATCTCGGGCTTCGGCGACTGGGCTACTGCCTTTGTTCCGGGGGTTCCGCGATGAAACGATCTCCGCTGCCGAAGAACTGTCAAGCAGCCTGTCAGACTTGGGTCGTATACAGCAGGGACTGTAGAGCCTCTTTTTCTCCTCGTCGGGCAGCAGTATTGTTCCTTGAAAGTGCTGGAACACAATCCTGCCCGGTTTCGCAGGCTCAGCCGCCGAACAGATTTGCGTTGGAATACTAAAACGAAGAACCGTCAGCGATGAGGTTTACCTGCTTACCGGATCCGTGTGACCAATGGATGGTCTATGATGTATTTTTCGACCTTCCGGCGGAATTGTCGGGCCGACTGCTGCTTGGATTAACGCGAAAGGGCGCAGAGCATTTAACTGAGCAAGCGAACATAAAAACTGTGTCGACGTGCCTGACGATGGAAACCGGCCCCGGTGGGAAGGCCGTTAGCCCGAAAGCACTTTACCAAAAATGTTTCGCTGCAGGGTAGCGCTATAGGTTCCGTGGTTTGCAAGATGATCCCATACGGAGAAACAGGCCGTGAGCGCGGCCATAGCAAGAATCATGCGCATTGGAACTCCCCACGGCGCCCGAAAACGTCCAATGGTAAGTTCGCGTCAGATTGGAGGCTATTGCCAATATAGTGGGTGACCCTACACCAATCGCGGTATGCTACAGCAAGCGGATAGCAGGGCGAGCCACGCGGACCTTGCGCAGCCGCCGGTACTTTCCTGGTGACTTAGCGAGCGATAGCTAGCCCGATACCGATGCCAACCCCCACGGCGACTCCTAAAAAGAGCTTGCTGGCGAAGTCCAGGGCGAACGCGCGCACAGCCGTATAAATATCTGCTCGGGGCTGCCTGACAGCAGCCGCAAGGTCATCGAACATCGCTTCCATAGGTTGCCACCCGCGATTTCTTCGACCTGCAAGACTAGATCAGTTCTGGTGAGATGGGAATTCCTCCGATCCATCAAAATTTAATGATCACGAAAGCTCGTTGGTAGGCACGTGTGGTAACGGTTGATTCAACCATTGCTGGTATAAAACAAGCCAGGTGGCGGCCCCGACAGAGGGCGGGGGGTGCTGGGCCTGCCGGAGCCGCCGGCGCGGGAGTGGGCGCTACCCGCGCTGTCCCAGAATAGGACAGCGCGGGTCTACAATTAGTTAAAGCTAATAGAATTTTGCCGGCGTACCGCCGCTTTGTGTCGGCTGTCCGCCAGCGGTGTGTCCGCCCCCGCCCGGCAACGTGCGGCTGAGGGGCGCAAGCCGCCGACCCGTGAGGTCATGAGTCTGGTGCGCTCCTGAGATCGGTCCGGACAAGAAACCTTGGACGCCATGTGCCCTGACGCGGGGCGGCCCAGCAGGCTGGCGGGGTAGGCCAGCAAACGCCGGGCCTGACGGGTGGGCTCGGGGGCGAGACACAGCACCGGCTGCCGATAAATATACGCTTGTGCTGATATGGCCGGTACATATCAAGAAGATGATGCCAAAGCAGCCTAAAGGGGCCTCAGCGCACGAAAGGATGCGGCAGAGCCGCCAACCTGCCGTAGCCAGCTAGTGAAGCTTGCCCTTCGGAGGCTTGGCGGTCAGCCACTTCAATTTGACGTTGTTAAGCTCTTGTTCGAGCTCCAGCGCGAGCCGGACGATGGGGTCCGGAATGGAAATCGCGTCTCTCCCGCCCTTTGCCACCTGCGTCTTCGCCGAAAGCTCCGAGACTGCTTTGGATCCGACCGATTTCGACAGCAGTCGGGACAGGTGCTCCCGCTGCAAAGCATGAACCTCTTCCAACAGGCTCAGGAACCTCAACGCATCCACTGTCGGCAGCCTGTTGGTTCTCAAGCGGGCAATCCGCTCGTGCTGACGCGCGATGTGCCGCTCGCCATGTCGAACATGACGCTGCGCCATACTGATGTGGTCTTCGAGAGACATGGCGCACAACGCGAAAACAGGCGTCTCGTTCCGTCGACTGAATCTGGCAGGACAATCGAGTGGGTACGGGACGCAACCAAGGCTCGCCGGAACCAATAAAGCACGATTGGGACAGATGGCCATCTACAGCGAAACGGTCGCCATGTAGGAGATGATATACCGATTTGGTTGGGAATTGTGGCGGAGGGAGTGGGATTCGAACCCACGGTGAGCTTGCGCCCACGCCGGTTTTCAAGACCGGTGCCTTAAACCGCTCGGCCATCCCTCCATCATACTCATTCAACCACTTACGATCGTCGCTATCGGTCAATTTTCAATGGTCGGCGCAAAATTGACGCCGAGGCATTTGCGACCGGTTAGCGCTTCATTGCTGTAATGCGGCGGTCAGGGCTGCGTCAACCACCGCGACGTGCCTTCCTGCGGTCGGGACAGACGATGCATTGCCCGGCTGCCTGGTTGCCGGGCGCTTTTATGTCTGTGGCGAAAATGTCACGCAACCAGAATATGCGGCGGCTCAACCTTAGCGCGCTTATTATCCAGCCAAACGAGGCGTACCGTCCTTAGCGGGCAAGGGGACGACCCAGACCGCAAGCGTCTCTCACTTCCTCCCGAACTAGCGCCCGCTACGGAAAACGTGGTGGGCGTCTTCTTGTCCAGTCCGACGGCAACGCCTCCGGCTAGGCGCGAAAGCGTCTCCCAACTGATCAGTGAAACCACTGCTCATATGGGATGAACCGAGTTCATCCGTTCGATCTAGGCAGGCCTTGCAGACGCCCATGCTAAACTCCTGGTTGGCGCGGGCAATTCCAGCGCTGTGAGCGCCGGTTGGAAATGGAAGTCCCCCTCCAAAAAGCTGCCCCTCCATCCGGCGCTCGTCAACGCAAGGCTCATCCTCGCCGGCAGTTTTCTCCCCGCCATAATCTCGCCCGGTTCCGGCCGTAATCGATTAACATCGTAATAAACATTTCCTGTGCACAAAGATATTGGGGATCAAGGTGTTGCTGCATTCGGGGGCGCTTGGCTCCGATTGATGGCGGCGAGACTGTAGGGGACAATCGAAAACATGCAGACTTCGGCGCGCCCGCGTCTTCGTCGCGCTCCTGCCTTCGTGCTGTGCGCCCTCTCGGTGGCGCTGCTTGCCGGCTGTACGTCGACGCCGCAACCGAAAGGCATGGTCGACAAGCGGCCGCGTTCCAAGGAGTATTTCGCCGAATCCGAATATGGCGTGAAGGCGAGCCCGCGCGTTGCCTTCATGCGCGGCGGCGGCCGCGACCAACTCGGCAAGCCGTACCAGGTGCGCGGCAAGTGGTACTATCCCAAGGAGGATAAGAGATATGCCAAGGTTGGCCTGGCTTCCTGGTATGGCGATGCCTTCCACGGCCGGCTGACCGCCAACGGCGAAGTCTATGACACGATGCAACTGACGGCGGCGCACCCGACAATGCCGCTGCCGAGCTATGCCCGCGTCACCAATCTCGAGACCGGCAGTTCGATTATCGTCCGCGTCAACGACCGCGGCCCATATCATGAGGGCCGCATCATCGACGTCTCGGAACGTGCCGCGCAAATGCTCGACTATGGCAAGGTCGGCACGGCAAGGGTGAAGGTCGAATATGTCGGTCGGGCGCCTCTCGACGGCAATGACGACCAGTATCTGATGGCTTCCTACCGTCCCGGCAGCAGCCGGCCCGATCCGTCCGACGGCCTGCCGACGGGCGTGATGGAGGCCATGAACGGCCCGTCGCCCAGCCTGTCGATGAGCGATGCACCTCCAGCGGCCGTGCCGTTCCCCGGCCAGCTGACCAGTTCTGGGCAGGCTTTTGCCACGCAGTCGGGTCTGTCGGAGCAGCCTGCCGCGCAACCGGCGATGTCAGGGCAGGCGCAGGGCGCCAGCGAAGTCGTGCTGCCGGATTTCGGGCCGATTGTGCCGGAGCGGCCGCAGTTCAGGCTGCCGCCGAACTCGCCCTTTGCCATGGCGTCGCTGTCCTACGCGGATGAGCGCGTCAATAGCGCCGACGTCTTTGCCGCCCTCGACGGCAGCGGCATGTCGCCGGCCGACATCCTGCAGTCGTGGAAGAAGTCGAACGGCCAGGAACAGACGCCGGCCTCCGATTATGTGGCCGCCGGCTCCTTTGACAATGCGGCGCAGGCAAACCGCGTGGCGGCGGCGCTCGAGCCGTTTGGCAGGACTGAAATCCAGCGCACCGAGCTCGACGGCAACGACTGGTACGCGGTCAACGTCTATCCGGATGGCCATGGCAGCATCGACGACCTGCTGCAGGCGGCCTGGTCGCACGGCGCGCCGGACGCATTGGTTGTGCGAAACTGATCAATTTCGCGCCCGCCGTTGATCCAGCGGAAAGAACCCTGATAGCTTGTCGACGCCAGCACGGCTAAGTGGGTCGATATTTCATGCAGTTCCGCATCGTTCAGCCTTTCGCCGGATTACTAGGCCTGGCGCTGATACTGCTTTGGGCAGCCCCGGCCGGCGCGCAGCTTTTCGAGACCAAGGCGGCCCAGGCCTTCATGATCGACGCCGATACCGGCACGGTGCTTTTCGCCAAGGATGCCGACAAGCCGATCCCGCCGGCTTCGATGGCCAAGCTGATGACGATGGAGGTGGTCTTCAACGCCATCAAATCGAAGCGGATCACGCTCGACGATACTTTCGTGGTCAGCGAAAACGCCTGGCGCACCGGCGGCGCGCCGTCGGGCACCTCGACGATGTTTGCCAAGCTCAAATCGGCGGTCCGTGTCGAGGATCTGATCCAGGGCGTGACCGTGCAGGCCGCCAATGACGGCTGCATCGTGCTTGCCGAAGGCATGGCAGGCTCGGAGGCGAATTTCGCCGCGCAGATGACGGAGCGTGCCCGCGAGCTTGGTCTCTCGAAATCGACCTTCGTCAATTCGACCGGGCTGCCGGCAGATGGCCAGCAGACGACAGTGCGGGAGCTCACGATGCTGGCACTGCACATCTGGCGCGACTATCCCGAGTTCTTCCACTACTACGGCCAGCCCGACTTCACCTGGAACAAGATCTCCCAGCGGAACCGCAATCCGCTTTTGGCCATGGGCATCAATGCCGACGGCTTCGTGGCGGGGGCGAGCGAGTCCGCAGGCTTCGGCATTGTCGGCACGGTCAGCCACAACGGCATTCGGGTGATCGCGGCGCTGAGCGGTCTGGCGAGCGACCGGGAACGCTCCGAGGAGGCGCGCAAGCTGCTAGACTGGGGGTCGCGCTCCTTCCAGAAGACGGAGATCTTCGCCAAGGACGAGGTCGTCGGCGAAGCCGAAGTCTTCGGCGGCGCCCAATCAGGCGTGGCCTTGAAAGCCAAGGGCCCGGTGGACATCTTTCTGCCGATAACCAACCGCGACAAGCTGACCGCCAGGATTGTCTATGACGGCCCGGTGGCGGCGCCGGTGGAGGAGGGGCAACCGGTCGGGGAGCTGCGCGTTTGGATAGGGGACACGCTCAGCCAGCGAACGCCGCTTTTCGCCGCCGAGGCGGTGAAGGTTGGGACGTTGCCGCAGCGTGCGCTTGACGCCGCCAAGGAACTGGCTGTCGGCTGGCTGCGTCAGAAACATTTGTGATCGGGCAGGCTCGTGGACCTTTTGCCGGACGGGAGCTATGACAGCGGCCAGCACGGGCGAAGGCATTCACGATTGGCGAGCGGATTTTTCATCACCTTCGAAGGCGGCGAAGGAGCCGGCAAGTCGACGCAGATCGAGCGGCTGGCACGGCGCATGCGCGCCAAGAAATACGACGTCCTGGTGACACGCGAGCCAGGCGGCTCGCCGGGTGCCGAGGCGGTGAGACATGTGCTTCTGTCCGGCGCCGCCGAGCCCTTCGGCCCGAAGATGGAGGCGATCCTCTTCGCCGCCGCACGCTCCGACCATGTCGAGCAGGTGATCCGGCCGGCGGTCGAGCGCGGCATGATCGTGCTTTGCGACCGTTTCATCGATTCCTCGCGCGTCTATCAGGGCGTCACCGGCGGGCTCGATCCGGATTTCATGGAAGCGCTAGAGGCGGTCGCCATCAATGGCATGGTCCCCGACATGACGCTGATCTTCGACATCGATCCAGCTGAAGGTCTCAAGCGCGCGGCGGCACGGCGCGGCGCCGGCGACAGCGCCGATCGCTTCGAGAAGGAGACTTTGGCCATCCACCAGCGCCGGCGGGAGGCTTTCCTGGCGATCGCCGAGGCGGAGCCGGACCGCTGCATTGTGATCGATGCGTCGGCCGATCCCGAAACGGTGGAAAACGTCGTCACCGCGGCCGTGTTCGCGGTGCTGGAAAAGCGGATGCCGGTGCAAAGGAAGCAGACGGCGCCGGCATGATCTTCGAACGCATCGCCCCCGAACAGCACGACACGCTTGACGGCGTTCCCGAGCCGTCGGAAACGTCGCGACTGATCGGCCACGCGCAGACGGCGGGCATGCTTGCCACCGCTTACCGCGCCGGCAAGCTGCCGCATGCGCTGATCCTCGCCGGGCCGCACGGCATCGGCAAGGCCACACTTGCCTTCCACCTGGCGCACCACCTTCTCAGACATCCCAATTTTGCGGCTGCGCCCGAAGCGCTGGCCGTTCCAGATCCGGCCTCGTCGCTGTTTCGCCAGATCGCTACCGGCGCGCATCCTTCGGTGCTGCATCTCACCCGTCCGGCCAACGACAAGACCAAAAGCTTCAAGACGGTGCTAACCGTCGACGAGATACGCAAGGTCAGCCGCTTCCTGTCGATGACCTCGCATGACGGCAGCTACCGCGTCGTCATCGTCGATCCGGCCGACGACATGAACACCAATGCCGCCAATGCCTTGCTCAAGAATCTTGAGGAGCCTCCGGCGCGCACCCTGTTCATCCTCATCGTCCATGCGCCGGGCAGTCTGTTGCCGACGATCCGGTCGCGGTGTCAGATGGTGCGGCTGACGCCGCTTGCGCCGGACGAATTGATGGCTGTGCTGGAAGGCATCGAGCCGCCGCCGCCGGTCGATCCGGCGGCGCGCGCCGCTTTGGCCGAGCGGGCAGGGGGCAGCGCGCGCAACGCGATCCTGCTTACCCAGTATGGCGGGCTGGAAATCGCCGGCGCGCTCGACGCGCTGGTGGCGGCGCAAAAGCCGGACATTGCCGCTGCCCACCGGCTTGCCGAAGCCGTTGCCGGCCGCGACCAGGCGATCCAGTTCGATATCTTCAACCGCCGCGCGCTCGATCTGCTGTCGGCCGCCGCCAGCGAAGCGGCTTTGACCGGCAACCTCGCCAGGGCCAAAACGCTGTCCGACGCTTGGCACGAGGCCGTGAACACGATATCTGAGGCAGAGACCTACAATCTCGACAAGAAGCAGCACGCCCTGACCATGATCGACCGCCTGAATTCTGTGATGCGAATGTGACGGTTTTCTTGGTGCATGCCGCTGCCCCAAAACCGGGCACCACTTTTGGGCGGCATGCATCGGGATGGCAATCGCCATGCCGATAGTTTATCCACCGCCACAACTCACATTCAGACCTTCATGACGGTTCATTCATGTCACGCGAAAAATCCTACCTGACCACGCCGATTTTCTATCCGAATGGCAAGCCACATATCGGCCACGCCTATACGGTCATCGCCAGCGACGCGCTGGCCCGCTTCCAGCGTCTCGACGGCAAGGAAGTGTTCTTCCTCACGGGCACCGACGAGCATGGCCTCAAGATGCAGCAGACAGCCGAGAAGGAAGGCATCGCGCCGATAACGCTCGCCGACCGCAATTCGGCAATCTTCCGCTCGATGACCGAGACAGTCGGGGGCTCAAACGACGAATTCATCCGCACGACCGAACAACGTCACTACGCATCCTGCCAAGCGATCTGGAAGGCGATGGCCGCCAATGGCGACATCTATCTTGATCGCTACAGCGGCTGGTATTCGGTCCGCCAGGAAGCCTATTTCGACGAAAGCGAAACCACGCTCGGCGACGACGGCGTACGCCGCGAGCCGCTTGGCTCGCCGGTTGAATGGAACGAGGAGGAAAGCTATTTCTTCCGGCTATCCGCCTATCAGGACAAATTGCTGGCACTTTATGAGAGCCGGCCAGACTTCATCGGTCCAGCGGAGCGCCGTAACGAAGTGATCAGCTTCGTCAAGTCCGGCTTGAAGGACCTGTCGATCTCGCGCACCACGTTCAAATGGGGCGTGCCTGTACCGGGCAACGACAAGCATGTGATGTATGTCTGGGTCGACGCATTGACCAACTACATCACGGCCGCTGGCTATCCCGACACCAAATCCGAGCAATGGCACTACTGGCCGGCGACGCATATCATCGGCAAGGACATCGTGCGCTTCCACGCGGTCTACTGGCCGGCCTTCCTGATGTCGGCCGGCATAGAATTGCCGAAGCGCGTCTTCGCCCACGGCTTCCTGTTCAACCGCGGCGAGAAGATGTCCAAATCGGTCGGCAATGTCGTCGATCCGTTCGCCATGATCGAGCATTACGGCCTCGACCAGGTACGCTATTTCTTCCTGCGCGAGGTGCCGTTCGGGCAGGACGGCAGCTACAGTCACGAAGCGATCGTCAACCGCACCAATGCCGATCTCGCCAACGGCCTCGGCAATCTGGCGCAGCGCTCGCTGTCGATGATCGCCAAGAACTGCGGCGGGGCGGTGCCGAAGCGCGGCGAGCTCACCGAAGCCGACGCGGCGATCCTCGACCAGGCGGTGGAGGCGCTTGCGGTAGCGCGCAGAGCCATCGCGGAGCAGGGCATCCATCTGGCGCTGGCGGCGATCTTCGGCGTGGTGGCCGACGCCGACCGCTACTTCGCGTCGCAGGAGCCCTGGGCGCTGCGCAAAACCGATCCGGAGCGCATGGAGACGGTGCTGTGGACGACGGCCGAGCTTGTCCGGCGCGTGACGGTGCTTTGCCAGCCCTTCATTCCCGGATCGGCGGCTAGGCTGCTCGACCTGCTGGCGGTGCCGGCGGACAAGCGCAATTTCGCGCATGTCCACGCAGACCATGCGCTGGTGCCCGGCACGGCGCTGCCGGTGCCTGAGGGCGTGTTTCCCCGCTACGTCGAGCAGGACACCAAAGCCTGATGCTTGTCGACAGTCACTGCCATCTCGATTTTCCGGATTTTGCCGAGGAGCGGGCGGCTATCGTCGCCCGCGCTCTCGCAGCCGGGATCGGCCGCATGGTGACGATCTCAACGCGCGTGAAGCGTTTTCAGCAAATCCTTGAAATTGCTGGAGCTTTTAGTGAGGTCTATTGCTCAGTTGGTACTCATCCGCACAATGCGGCGGAAGAGCTCGATGTGACCGCAGAGGAGCTGGTACGGCTTTCCGACCATCCCAAGGTGGTGGCGATCGGCGAAGCCGGCCTGGACTATTTCTACGACCGCGCGCCGCGCGAGGCACAGGCGCAAGGCTTCCGCACTCACATCGCCGCCGCGCGCCGGACCGGCCTGCCGCTGGTCATCCATTCGCGCGACGCCGACGGCGACATGGCGGCGATTCTCGAGGAGGAGACAGGGAAGGGCGCTTTCCCCTTCATCCTGCATTGTTTTTCGTCCGGGCGTCGGCTGGCGGAAGTCGGCGTGGCGCTGGGCGGCTATGTCTCCTTCTCAGGCATCCTGACCTTCAAGAACTCGACCGAATTGCGCGCGATTGCCGCAGATGTGCCGCGCGAACGGCTGCTGGTCGAGACCGACGCGCCTTATCTTGCGCCAATCCCGCATCGGGGAAAACGCAATGAGCCCGCCTATGTCGCGAATACCGCGAAGGTGCTGGCCGAGACCATCGGCGTCAGCGAGGCGGAGATCGCCGACATCACCACCGAGAATGTCTTCCGGCTGTTTACCAAGATGCCGCGACCGGACGTGACGGCGGCCTGACATGGGCGACCAGCTGCGCCTCACCATTCTCGGCTGCGGCTCGTCGCCCGGTACGCCGCGCATCACCGGCGACTGGGGCAATTGCGATCCGGCCAATCCGAAGAACCGCCGCATGCGCACGGCTGCTCTTGTCGAGCGGATCGCAGGGAATGGCAGCCGCACCACCGTCGTCATCGACACCGGACCGGATTTCCGCGCCCAGATGCTGCTCGCCTCGGTCAAGCACATCGACGCGGTGGTCTATACCCATCCGCATGCCGACCACATTCACGGCATCGACGATCTGCGCGGCTTCGTGCTCGAGCAACGCCGTCGTATCGATATCCATGCCGACCAGCCGACCATGCTGCGGCTGCGCCAGGCGTTCGGCTACTGCTTCGAGACGCCCCCGGGCAGTTCCTATCCACCGATCGTCAGGCCGCATCTCATAGACCATGCCCGGCCGGTGGTGATCGAAGGCGAGGGGGGTCCCCTCACCCTTGAGCCGCTGCCGCAGATCCATGGCGACATCATTTCGCTCGGTTTCCGCGTGGGCGAGCTCGCCTATTGCCCCGATATCAGCGACTTTCCAGCTGCCACAGCAGGAAGGCTTGAAGGCCTTGACGTGCTGGTGATCGACGCGCTGCAGTACAACAGCCATCCAAGCCATCTGTCGCTTGCCGAGGCACTGGGCTGGATCGAGAAGCTCTCGCCGAAAAACGCGGTGCTGACGCATATGCATGTGCCGCTGGACTATGCCGCCGTGATGGCCGAGACGCCGGACCACGTGGTGCCGGCCTATGACGGCATGATGATCGAAATTCCTTTTGAGTCAGAGCGATAGAGACGCCTGTTCACTTTGGCGCTTAGTCGTCAATCCGATTCTCTTTGGTGCTTCGGAAACTGATCGATGGTTCAGAATGTGTTTGTTCTGCTGCTCGGTTTCCCTGGCGTCGGCAAGCTGACGATCGCACGGGAACTCGGCACGGCACTTTCCGGCCAGGTCATCGACAATCACTGGATCAACAATCCTATATTGGCACTGCTTGCCGATGACGGTCGTCGCACTTTGCCTGATGCCGTCTGGGAGCAGACCGCCAAGGTCCGCCAGGCTGTCTTGGACACCGTCGCAACACTTTGTCCTCCCGCCGCCAACTTCATCTTCACGAACTCCGGCATCCAAGGAGACACGAGAAGCCTGGCGTCCTACCAGCAGATGAAAGATGCGTCGGATCGACGAGGCGCTCACTTCGTGCCTGTGCGCTTGCTTTGCGAAGAGGCCGAACTGGTACGTCGCGTGATGTCGCCAACGCGACGTGACCGTCTCAAGTCGATCGATCCGGAAGTCGCGCGCCACCGCAGCCGAACAGTCGCTGTCCTTGACCCGAAGCACCCGAACAGCCTGACGATCGACGTAACAGCGATCTGCGCGGCGGAGGCGGCTACAAGGATTCACGAACACATCAAGGACCGCGTTGACGCCTTTGAAGCACGCACGAGAAGCCCAGGAGAACCGTAGCAAAACCAGCTTCGTGGTGGATGTGTCAGTTCCATAATCTATCTTATGCGACTTAGCGTAACGCTCGAAACCAAGCGAACCGATTTCGAACCTCAAATGAAAACGGGAGCTTGTATTGAAAAATGTCATCCTCCGCTCAATCGTCGTACCTCTCGCCTCGCGGGCCGGTACGGCCCTTGCAGCGTATCTCGTGTCCAAGGGCCTTGACGGCACTCTTGCGGATCAGTTCGCAAACGGCGTCTTGGCTCTTCTTCTGGTTGGTTGTGACATAATCACCAGTAAGGCGCTCCACCTTGTCGGCATCGACAAACAGGAGGCGGCCTAATTCATCGAAGCCCTCTTGGGCCTCGGCGGCTCCCTGCTCTCGGGCCTCTTTGGCTCCGGTGATCAGGAAACAACGTCCCATGTCGATTACAAGCGCATGGTGCGTGACGCCGAAGCCGCTGGCTTCAACCCGCTAACCGCAATCCGCAACGGCGGATCGGCGGGCTTTACCTCTACCACCACTCCGGGTAATCCTGTCGGCGGCGCGTTATCACGCGTTGGTGATTGGCTCACCAACTTCAACCCGTTCGAAGACGCTGAACGGTCGCAAAGGAGTAGGTTGCTTGACGCACAAATCGCAAACCTCAACGCGGAAACCGGAAATCTTCTACACACTGTTCCTAGTCGGCACGGGGCTGTTGCTTCCGGCGCTGGTGTTCGGAATGCCCCGGCTTCCCTATCTGGGGGATGGGGCGCAAAACAACCGCCGGTAACCGTTCTCGGTCAGCTAACCGGGAACCCGATCTATGGCCCTTCCGAGGGCTCGATGTCTGGGGGCGGCGCTACCTCCAAGGGTAATGCCGCCCTGTCCTCCTTCACTCCTCCGCCTTTGGAGGACGGGAAGCTTACCCGAACCCCGTGGCTCGATAGCTTCACCAACGGTTGGCTCCGCCAGGACCCAACAAGGCCGGATCAGGCCGCGTTTGAGGATAGCTACGGCGATACCGAAATCCCCGGCACGATAGCTGCGGGTTTCGCGTTCACTCGGGACCTCATGTACAATCTGGATCACTACGCTTCTGCGGGTGATCGCATGATCGCGGAGCGCGTCGCGCGTCTCCGTAAGGGCTCCTACAAGCCGAAACGCGTTCGCGGGTCGGCGGCAAGCCGTGGCGTTCAACTCTATCAATCGCCCTTCGGGATGCCCCTTTCCGGGCCTTCCTACTAATGGCGTGCGCGTCCTGCGCACGTCGTCGCAAAGTCCTGTCCGGCGCGCTGCGGCGCGTCATCACCAAACTGAAAGGAAGAAAGAATGGCTCGCTCAAAAGGCGGTAGTCCCCGGATGCTCCAGGGCGACTACACGACAATCTCCCGCATGGCTACACAGCCAATCGTCGTCGATCGGTCGCACCGTATCCATACCGCGCGCGGTATCACCTCTCTGCCTGCGGGCAAGATGGTGCCGATAGCGGCTATGCCGCTGCTCCGCGAAGATGCCGTGCGGTCTGGTCGCATGCGCTTCTCGTTCGAAATGATGGAAACGGCGGAAATCCTGATGAACGCCGTTTACGTCTCTGTGAAGGCGTATCTGGTGCCGTGGTCGGCGTTCACGCGCTTCGATAGCGTCGATGCCGTAAACCGTGCTTATGAAGGCGTCGAACAGTACACCGGCGGTCCTGTGAAGAATTTCGTCCAGCGCGAAACCTTCAATTCGGCAACGCCGGATGACATCAAGGTGTACCTCGGCCTTCACGCCAAGACCGGCGACAGCGTCGTCACGGCCTATCATGAAGCCTATAACGAAATCTGGAATTTCCGGGCCAAAAACCGCTCCCCGGCGCTTACCTTGCGCGCGGTGACGGATAAGAACTTGGCTCCGGCCTTCTGGCGTCATGAACAGTTCCGCCACATTGTCCCGAACTTCGATCAGGCGCTTGTGGACGGCAATGTCGCGCTGAACGTCGTCAACGCGAAACTCCCTGTGAAGGGTATCGGCGTTGCTGCGGCGGGCTTCGCAGGCAACCCGACTGCCAACGTCGCCGTCAAGGAAACGTCGGCCGGAACGGCGGTGACCTATCCGTTCGCCCGTCCGACCGAAAGCGGCGGACCGTGGCTCAAGACCACAACTGGCGTGGCTGGTACGGCGGTTCTCGACGTCTACGCCGAAATGGCGGCGAACGGCATTACCGTGTCGCTCTCCAACATCGAAATGGCGAAAAAGACGGCGGCCTTTGCGCAGCTTCGGACGCGCTACAACGAAATCGATGACGATTACCTGATCAATATGCTGATGGATGGTCTCACCATTCCGGAACAGGCGTTGCGTCAGCCGATCTTGTTGGCCGAGGAAACCACCATCTTCGGCATGTCCAAGCGCTATGCGTCGGATGCCGCCAACCTGACCGAAAGCGTCGTCAACGGTGCCACGCAAGTCGAAATGTCGGTGCAAACGCCGCGCATTGCGACAGGCGGCATTATCATGGTCGTCGCGGAAATCACGCCGGAACAGTTGTTCGAGCGTCAGGCCGATCCGCTCTACCATTATCCGGTGGTGCCGGGTGCGCTCCCCAATACCGGGGCGAATTTCCCGCACTATCTGCGTGACACGCTGGACCCTGAAAAGGTCGAGGCGGTGCCCAACCGCTATATGGATGTCCAGCATGCTACGCCGACGGGCGTCTTCGGCTATGCGCCGCTCAACTACCGCTGGAACGTCAATACGCCGCGCATCGGCGGCAAGTTCTACCGTCCCGGTCCTACTGATCCGTTTGATGAGGACCGGCAACGGCTTTGGGCGGTTGAGACGGTCAACCCGACGTTGGGCACGGATTTCTACCTGTGCACCAATATGAACACGTCGGTTTTCGTCGTCACCAATCAGGACCCTTTCGAATGCGTTTCGCAGGGTGATCTGCTGATCGAGGGCAACACCGTGATGGGTCCGACCCTGCGCGAAAGCGTCGACGACTATGCGCAAGTCCTTCTGCATGCACCGCAGGCGCGTATCGACAAAACCGCGACCGTGGCCGACGACATTCCGGCGAACAATCCTCCGGGCGACTAATCGAGGGGGCGCAAGCTCCCTCCCCTTCCCTCTTTTCATGAAAAGGAAATCCCAATGGAAATTCAAAAGCTTGGTGACCTGTCGCGCTGGCGCGCTCATGACGAAAAGGCAATTGCCTTTGGTCATCACAAGGTCCGCTCGATCCGCCTGGACGTTCGCGCCTCGGCTCCTGTGCATGTCTATCTGCACACAAACGAGTTCGGCGAAATCGTTGATGAGTTCATGACCGTTCTGCCGGTCGGGCTGTCGGCGGTCGAGTTCCTTTCGGGCGGCTGCTCGCTCGTGCTGTCCAGCACGGGGCCTCTGGCCTACTTCACGCCGGAAATCGAGGCTGTGGCCTTCGAAAATGTCGAGGAAGAAACCTTCACGACCATCGCTCAGCGTCGGGAACGAAACCCCGAAGTCGAGTGGATGGAATTCTTGATGAACCAAAATATCAACGCGCGAATGGCGGCGATGGATGAGGAATTCCAGCGTCGTCTGGTGGCTATGGAGGAAAGGAACGGGAATGCCAGTGCCCTCGAAAAAGCCGGTGGATCAGGCGAAGGAGTTCATCAGCGAACGGTTGCGCAACGTGCGAAACAGTCTGACCCACAAGCCGGCGCAAATCAGTCGCCGGCACCCGGGACGGATGGGCGGTCACCACGGGACGGGGGACCTGATGCCGGTGGCGCCGGAAAGCCGGTCGCAGCGGTCACCGAAGGTAAAGAACCTTGATGGGTGACGCTGTCTTTGACGACGGCAAAGGCGGGGGCCTTCGGGCCTCCGCCGCTCGCGCGGCCGTCGATAACTACGTGGCGCGCGGTATGCAGCCGCCAGCGGATTTGCTGGCGCTCGCCTTCCCTGACCAACTGCCTATCCCGGAAACGGCCATTGTTGCCGGTGGCTACCGGGAAGCGCTCAACTCCGTCCGTGATCGCGCCTATCTGATGGGCGAACGATACGCCGCGCAGCAAATGCGGGCGGATCGGGACGGGGTGAACACGCAGCTGCTTGGCTTCTACGATGCCTTCCAGCGCCAGTTACGGGCGCTCGGCGTCCCTATGTTCGCCGCTGAGTTCGTGCGGTCTAAAGACCGTCAGGACGAATTGCTGGCGCTCGGTACAACAAAGGCTGTCGGCGGCAAGTCGCCGCATCAATATGGGATGGCCTTTGATCTGGTCCACTCCAAGCTTGGGTGGGACCTGTCGCGCCAGCAATGGACGCTGATTGGGCATATCGGAAAAAGCGTCGCCGCTCGTGGTCGGATGAAAATCGACTGGGGCGGCGACTGGGAGTTTTACGACCCGGCACACTGGCAAGTGCGCGGCTGGCGTCTGTTAGTTCCGAACGCCGCGTAAGCGTCCTGTGCGTTCGCTCTTGGCGGGTCCTGCCTGAAGGTCAGGGTCCGCCTCGAGCGCCTTAATCAAAATCATCAACTCCGCAAGCTGGTGGCGGTGCACGTAACCGAAAACGTGCACCCTGTTCGCCTGCGCCTTGTTGTCTCTAAACCGTTGTTGTCTCAAGCGGTTTTGGGCGGTTTTCGTCGCCCTATAGCAGGCCTCGCACTTCGTGCTGCGCCACCCGCGCGGCCTCGGTTTGGTCTGTTCACACTGCTTGCAAAACAGCGTGTCGATGTTGCTCGTTGTCTGAGGTGTGATCACTTGTTTAAGACTCCATTAACCCCGGCGTTGGTTGTAACGCGGCTTAGTGCATTCACTGCACTTGCGCGTTTTAAGGTTCACCGTGCGGCGATGGCCGCACACCCTGCACAGAGGGAACAGTTTGATTTTCATATGGCACGGCCTCCTTTGCCGGTGCCTCCCGTATACCCGTTAGCTGTAACGCTAGCAATCCCCCTGCCGCTCCATTCAAAGTGGGCTGTAGGCAGGGGGATTGCGGGGGTTGACGGCGGCGCGCGAATTTCATATTCGCGCGCGCCCACATGCATCTTGTCGTCTAATGCAGTTACTCAACACCCTAATGCGGGTGGTCGGTAATGTGCGGCTCTCCGATCCGCCTGGACGACGGCACCGAATTGGGGTGTCGTAAATGTTGGCAATGCCTCAAGCAAAAATCCCAAGACTGGGTTGGTCGCTGCATTGCCGAAAGTCGAACTGCCGATGCAAGCCGGTTCGTCACCCTGACCTATGGCGGCGGTGATCACCCTGCAGCGCAGTTCCTGACTTATGAGCATGTGCAACGTTGGCTGGTCGAGGTCCGACGTAAGGCCAAGGTGCGCTACCTCGCCGTAGGCGAATACGGCTCCGAAAAGGGCCGCGCGCACTGGCACGTGCTCCTGTTTTATGAAAGCGGCAAGGTGCCGCAAGTAGAGCTTAACAAGCGTATCACCCATAAAATGTGGCCACATGGCTTTAGCCAGTGGGAAGAAATATCCACACAAGCTATCCGCTATTGCGTCAAGTATGTGCAGAAGGATAAAGGCGCGCTAGAAAAGCAGGCCAAATTTGCGCTCTCAAAGCGCCCTGCCCTCGGCGCAAAATACTTTGAAATGTTGGCCGCGAAATATGTTGATGCTGGTCTATCGCCTAAAGAACTGGCGTATAGCTTCCCTGATGTCATCAACAAAAAGACAAAGCTGCCGGAAACTTTCCGGCTTCCGAAGCAGTCGTTTAGTGCTGCTCACTTCATCGAAAGCTTTGTCCGTCTTTGGCGAGAAAAGAACGGCAACGACCGTTGGCCGTCCTCTGAACTGGTCGATTATTATCTAGACCGTGAAGCAGCCAAAACGCCGCTCGATCTTGGAAAAGAGCGGTTTGCCGGTAGAGTGCCAAAGCCCGAAAGGGCTCCGCCGCATGGCACTGACCCTGTTTACAGTCCGACCGTTAACGCGTACTTCTCGGATACGCCGATTGCTCGGCTGTGGTTCTATCGAAACAATACAGGGGACTTAGTATGGCACGAAAAGCTAGGCAAAGCCGGGAACGCCGTTCGCAACGGTCGTATAGTACTGAAAGGGCTACGTCCCGACGGATAAACGGTCGTGCCGTTGTCGAGAGGTCGGCGGGCGTAGGACACTCTGCCCGCGCCTCGGCGTCGGCAAGTCTGCGCGGTCGCATGGCCCAGCTTCCTGCCCTTCCAGAGCAGAAGCGCGTACGGGCCGAACAAGCGATCCGTCGCCAAATAGAGCGCGGCGAAAGCCGTCGCCGTGCGCTTGTCCAAGCGCACGACAGCCGCCGCGCGGCTGGGCTCTCAGCGCCAAACGAAAGTGGCAAGCGCAACCTGTCCCGGCTCAAAATCTCCGAGGCCTCATCCAAGCCGCTTCAAAGGGCCGCAACGTCTCAAGCGAAGCTTTCACCCTCGGTGCGTGACGACAAACGGCCCCACTGCAAGGCGCGGCCTCGGAACAATACGCCACAAGGCGGAAAAGGGTCGGGAAAACGCTTTGTCCCGTGGTGTTCATAAGGCCACGTGGCCTATTCACAAGATTGTGAGTGGACTAGTTGACGGAAGTCCGCAAATCAGATCGAACAAGCAACGGGAAGTAGCATTCCCGTTCGCAAAAGTTTCGCAGCGAAACAGCATAATCTATCTTATGCGACTTTCTGATATGGATCACGTAGAGGCGATAAATCGATCCTATCGACGTGCCCCTCGCCGCGAGAGCTCACATTCGGACTATTGAACAATGACCTCTTCATCTTCCTTTCTTGGCTTTCCCGATCGCCTCGCCGGAGGCTGCGCGCCTCGCATGGTGATCTACGGTGCCGGTCATGCAGCACCTATCCGGGAAAGGACAGCAGCGGCCATGCTCTGGCCGCCGACGCCATCCGCGCTGCGAGCCAGGACGATGCGCCGCTGGTCGAGCATTGGGATTTCGATCTCGGCGGTCCATTGTTCGACGGCAAGGCGGTCTGCTGCGTCGATGCCGGCAACATCTCGACCGTCATGCACGATAATGAGAGAAACCGGGCGCGGATCGAGGCGAAGACGCGCGAGGTCCTGGCCGCGTCGGCCGTGCCGATCCTGCTCGGCGGTGACGATTCCGTGGTCATTCCCTTTCTCGCCGGCTTTGCCGGTCACGGACCGGTCTGGATCCTGCAGATCGACGCGCATATCGACTGGCGCGACGAGGTCTATGGCGAACGCTACGGCTATTCGAGCCCGATGCGCCGGGCGAGCGAGATGCCGCATATCGCCGGCCTCGTGCAAGTCGGCCTGCGCAGCGTCGGGATGTCGCTTCGAGCTCATGCAGGACCTCCCTACCCCGTGGGACTGCGCTGCCGGCATCAGCGTTGACGCCACATCCGCGTTTATCTTTGCCAGAAGGGCAGCTTGGCGATCTCTTCCTCGGCCTGCTCTTTCGTCAGTCCGATATCGTCGATCAGATGCGGGTTGGCCTCTGATATCCGCTTCAGATCCCAGCGAAACCGTATCTGCTCGCGCCGGGCCGCGATCATGCCTCGCAGGGTCTGCAGGCTGTAGCGCCGGCGCGATGCCTGCCCGACCAGCGTTGCCAGCTGCGGGATCGATGCAAACGTGTCGTTCATGGCAACCTCCTATGGTTTGCGGCCCCATGCTTTTCGAGTTGGGGCCTTCCACCTGATGTGGTTGGATTCTGCAGGATGCGGGCTGCGCCGTAATTAAGCGCATCCAAATAGTTCTCAAAACTTCCAAATCGGCCTGAGCGGTTCATCGGACATGACGAACTGCTCTACCCGTCTCACACTTTTCCTGGAATTGCTCTATAGATGCGCCGCATGCAGGGATCGCGCTTTGCCTTCGGCCCGTACGTGCTTGATTCAGCTGCGGGAACGTTGCTTCGGAACGATGTCCCCGTGGCCGCCGGCTATCGGGGGCTGAAGCTGCTTGCCGCGCTCGTGGAACGTCCCGGCGAAATCCTGGCCAAGGCCGAGCTGATGGACGCGGCATGGCCGGGCACGGCCGTCGAGGAAGGCAACCTCACCGTCCAGATCGCGCAGCTCAGAAAGCTGCTCGGCCCCGCCGCCGACGGCGGTGAATGGATCGCTACGGTGCCGCGCGTCGGCTATCGCTTCACGGGGGTCATCGAACAGCTTGGCGAGACGAAACGAAAACCTTTGCCACTGCCCGGCAAGCCTTCGATAGCCGTGCTGCCCTTCGTCAATTTCGGCAATGATCCCGAGCAGGAATCCTTCGCGGACGGGTTGACCGAAGACCTGATCACCGACCTGTCCAGGAACGCGGGACTGTTCGTCATCGCGCGCAACTCGGTCTTCGTCTACAAGGGAAAGCCGATGGATGTGCGCGCGATCGCCGAGGACCTTGGCGTGCGTTACCTGCTTGAGGGGAGCGCAAGGCGCGCCGCGGGGCGTGTGCGCATCAACGCGCAGCTTGTCGACGCGGTGAGCGGTGAACATCTGTGGGCGGAACGCTTCGATCGCAGTCTGGAAGATATTTTTGCCGTCCAGGACGAGGTAACGGCCAAGATCGTGGAGGCGCTGCTCGGCCGGCTGCGCACGCAGCCGCCGCGCAATCGGCCCAAGAATCTCGAGGCCTACGATCTGTGCGTGCGGGCGCGAAAACTGATCGACGACTCGCCTCAGACGGCGCGGGAGGCGCATCTGATGCTGACGCGCGCGGTCTCGCTCGATCCGGAGTATGCCGAAGCCTATCGCTGGCTCGCCATGAACCATTGGATGGGATGGGTGCATTGGGGCGAGCCCGTCGACCCCAACCGGAGCATTGCCTTGGAGCTGGCCCGCAAAGCCGTGACGATCGACCCAAACGACGCCGGCTGCCGCTGGGTGCTTGCCAACCTGCTTGCCTATGAGCATCGCTTCGGCGAGGCGGATGCCGAATTCGCCAAAGCGTTCGAGCTCGATCCGAACGAGGCCGACGCCTGGGCGACATTGTCCGACATCGAGGTCCTAGCCGGGCGGATCGAAGAGGGCCTCGAGCATATTCGCAAGGCGTTCCGGCTGAACCCGTTTCCGCCGAGTTGGTACTATCTCACGCTCGGCGCCGCGCAATATGCGGCCCGCGACTATGAAGCCGCCATCGAGACGCTGCGCCGGGACGAGACCTATCGGACCAGCTCACGCCGTTTCCTGGCGGCAAGCCTTGCGCAGCTCGGCCGGTTCGAAGAGGCGCGCGCGGAGGTCGAGATGTTCCTTATCGCCAACCCGCATTTCACGACCAGCCACTGGGTCTGGACCGAGCCGTTCCGCGACGACGCGATGCTCGAGCATTTCGTTGACGGGTTCCGCAAGGCCGGGCTTCCGGACTGACGGCCAGAATGGAATGGCGCGACCTATTCTTCGAAGCGGCTCGTCGCCTCGCGATCGCGCTCGTATCGCTTGCTGACTGGAAACGGCGGCAGCCACGACTCGCGACGGATGATCCAGCTTTCGTAGGTCGGGGCTAGCTGGTCTGGGGCGTCCAGCGTCCCGAGATGCACTTCGATCTCGTCCGCGGTGCGTGCGAAAACGGACGAACCGCAGCGCGGACAGAAAAACCGCCCGGCATAGTCGCGCGTCTCACCGTCGATCGTAACCGCGTCCTGAGGGAATACCGCCGAAGCATAAAAGAGCGCGCCATGATGTTTGCGGCAATCGAGACAATGGCAGATGCAGACCCTGTATGGGCGGCCCGACGCCACAAGTCGGACATTACGACACAGGCAGCCGCCGGTGAATCGGTCCATGTTGCGTCTCCTTCAAATCATGTGGCCGGAATGTTTACAACGAAGCGTGTTGCGCCGTCGATGCAAGCTGCGCCAGCCTTTCGGCTGGCGCCCTGCCCGTCGGCGCCGCATGTCTTCGGCGGCCGTCGCCATCAAGGTTGATACAGTCTCAATTTGCAACCTTTGATTTTATCGCTGTGCGACATAATCGTCACAGCTTAGCCGGCGATACCTTGCTATGATCGCGCTCTCAATGGGGTCTGATTTGGGTCGGAGGAACATTCAGTGAGAACTTTTCTTGCAATCGCCGCGCTGGCTGGGCTCAGCGCGACTGGGGCTTCGGCTGCGGACATGACCGGTCCGGTCGCCGGCTCGGCTTACGACTGGAGCGGCTTCTATGCCGGCGCGCATATCGGCGTCGCCAATGGAGATATCACAGCCACCGACGTCGCGCAGCCGAACGGCGGCTTCTTCACGGATCTGGTCCCCGCCGGAACCGAGGGGTTCCATTTCCGCGACACCAACATAGCTGGCGGCGTGCAGGTCGGCGCTCAGTACCAGTGGAACCAGTTCGTGTTGGGCGGCGAAGCCTCATGGACCGCAACGGGGATCAGGAAGACGATCGTCAGTCCATACTTCCCCGATAGCGATACCGAGACCGGCAGGATCCAGCATTATGACGGTGGTCGGCCGGATCGGCTACGCGTTCGACCGTGTCTTGGTCTATGCGAAGGGCGGCTACGCCGGCGGCGAGGTCGGTTTCAAAGCGCGCGACAACGACGCCCTAGTCACATACGAGCAGAACGACTGGCACAACGGCTATGCGCTGGGTCTCGGCATCGATTACGCCCTCACCGACAAGCTGAGCCTTGGCGTGGACTACACTCATATTGATCTCGGCTCCAAGACCAGCACCGGCCCCAATGTGTTCGACGACGGTTCGCTGGGGGCCAATCCCGAAACTTACAAGGTCAAGGCCAGGGCCGACGTGGTCATGGCACGGCTAAGCTATAAGTTCGCCGCAAGCGAACACAACTAATCGACTGAATTAGCTGAGGTTTCTTGCTCGGCTAGCGCGCCGGGCCTGTCCCGCGATTAAAAAAACCCATCGAGAAAAGCCGCCGTCTCACGCGAGATGCCGACGATCTTGTTCGTCGCCTGGCGATAGAATTTGAAATTGAGCTCCGTCTCCGGCCGGCCGTCCTTCCAATCCTTGAAGCGCTTGAGCTCGTCGCGGCCCAACCGCCTGGTCGCCAGGGCGGCGCGACGGATGGAAACGCTAACACGGGGCGTCTGCCGTTCAAGATCGGGTCGTTTCGCAATTGCCTGCGAGGACATGACGACACCTCGCGCGATGAGCCCCTGCCCGCCTTCGTTTTCGCTGGCGAACACGAAGATCGTGTCGCCTTCGGCGATATGCTTGCCGCCATACATGGTTTTCTGCGCCGCGAATGAGAATGTCCCGGCCAGCGGATCCTTGACCTCGGCCTTGATCGCGAACGCCATGCCTCACGCATCCCGGCTGATGGTGATCCGGTAGGTCAACTTGCGCTTGGCGCCTGGCGGGATCAGCATCACGCCCGGCTTGTCGGCGAATTCGCCGTCGAAATCGACCGGGCTTGCAACGCCATGCCAGGGCTCGATGCAGAGGAACGGCGCGCCGCCGGGCTTGGACCAGATGCCCAATTCGTTGAATCCCTGCCACGACATTTCGATCGCCGGCCCCCGCCCGGCGGCATAGCGCACGCTGGTGCTGGCGGGCCGGTCCAGAATGACGGCGTCGTCATCGAACAGCCGCTCGGAGAGGGCAAGCGTCTTGCCCTCGACGGGCGTTGGCTGCGGCGTCGCCAGCATGAGCCCGTCCTTCAGGCGCCGTATCGGAGCGGGTTCATCGTCGGCAAAGGTCAGCCGGTAGGCTTCCTTGGGCAATTCCGGCAGCAAAGGCCAGTTGAAGGCCGGGTGGGCACCGACCGAGGCCGGCAGCACCTCGTCGCCTGTGTTGGCGACCTCGAAGGTCACGCCAAGCTGGCTGGGGCCGAGGCTGTAGCTTATGGCCAGCCGAAAGGCGAATGGGTAGCGGGTGCGGGTCTCGGTGTCATCGGTCAGGACCAGCGTGCAGGAGGAAGGTCCCTGCTCCACCCAGGCAAAGCGCCTGTCGCGGGCGAAGCCATGCTGCGTCATTGGATAGGCTTTGCCGCGATGGCGCAACTGGTCGCCTTTCAGCCGGCCGACTATCGGAAACAGCACCGGCGAATGACGCCGCCATTCAGGCCCCGCCTGCCACAGAAGTTGCGTGCCTTCGGCATCGCGCAAGGAGACCAGCTCGGCCCCCTGCCCGACGATGGTCGCCGAGATGCCGTCACCGTCAAGCGTCAGCTGTTCCATGCGTCCTCGCGACTGGCTGGTCGGGCCGGCAGGCTAGCAAAAGGCCTCGCCTGAACTCAAGGGCAGCAGGCAGTGCGGCACCCCCTCAAGCAGCCGCCGCAAACGACCGACAGCGTTGCCACGCCAGACACGATGCCAAAAGACAAACCGTGGCCAGCGGTTTACCCGTCGGCCACGGTTCGAAGCTGTTGCCTGCTACGGTCCGGACTATTCGCGTTCGCCGGTGAAATTCAGCAGCAGCTGGAAGATGTTGATGAAGTTGAGATACAGCGAGAAGGCGCCGAAGACGGCGAGCTTCTGTTGCGATTCCGCGTCGAAATTCTCGGCATACTGCTCCTTGATCGTCTGCGTGTCCCAGGCGGTCAGGCCGATGAAGACGGCGATGCCGATCACGGAGATGGCGAACTGCAGCGCGGTCGAGCCGAGGAACAGGTTGACGAGGCTCGCGATCACCACGCCGATCAGGCCCATGATCAGGAAGGACGAGAACTGCGTCAGGTCGCGCCTGGTCGTGTAGCCGTAGAGGCTGGTGGCGCCGAACATGGTGGCGGCGATGAAGAAGGTGCGCGCGATGCTGGTGCCGGTGAACACCAGGAACACGGAAGCGAGCGAAAGGCCCATGACCGCGCAGAAGGCCCAGAACATCGCCTGCGCGCTCGCCGCCGACATTGTCTGCATCTTGAAGGAGAAGAACATGACGAAGGCGAGCGGCGCCAGCATCACCACCCATTTCAGCGGCGTGGAGAAGATCGGGACGTAGAGCGCCGGCGTCGAGGCCACAACAAGGGCGACGAGGCCGGTCACGACGAGCCCGAGGCCCATATAGTTGTAGACGCGCAGCATGTGCCGGCGCAGGCCCTCGTCATAGACGGCACCGGCCCGAACGCCGGTGCCCATTCGGTATCCAAGATTAGGGCTGTTCATTTCGTTTCTCCTTGGTTTGGTCGGTTCGATTGGCTGCTTCAATAGAGAGTGCGGGCGAGCTTTTCGGCGGCCCGGTCGAGATCGCCGGCATCGCCTTGTCCGACGACGGCGTAAGCGACCTCGCCGATCTGGAAATAGGCGGACGAGATATCGCCCAAGGGCGCGACGCTGGGCTTCACGACGTCGAAGGTGCCTGGCCTGATCGCAAACAGCGACACCAGCCCGAGGTCCTTCGTTTCGAGTGCCATCTCGACGCTCGGCCCGAACCGCGACGGATAGATCTGAACATCGCGGATCCGCCAGTCGTCGGGCAATGACGGCATGACGATCGCGGTCGCGGCGCGGATCTCGTCGGCATCGTAATTCGGCGCTTCGGCCTGGGACGGCATCGTCTCACGCACCAGCGTCGTCCGGTGCGCGCTCACCGCTTCCTCGACATAGGCGGGCGGCTGCGTCGACGCGACCACCTTGCTGACAGCAATCGGCCCGAAGACGCCGTTCGCAAGCCACCCCGCCGCCACCAGCACGGCGGCGGCCGCGGCGCGCCGCAGCACGGAAAAGGCACGGTCCCTGACAAGCACCCTCTCCAGCCGACGCGCCGCGTCGGTCGTCGCCGGGCGCGCCATTGCGCCTGGCCCGGCCAGCGCCACGCGCAACTCGTCGCGCGTTCTGAGATCCGACATCACACGCGCAGCCACTTCGGGACGAGCGGACAGGAACGCCTCGACCTCGATGCGGCGGGCGACGTCGAGCTGATCGTCGACATAGGCGTCGAGATCGGCATCGGTCACCGGATCGACGATGGCGGTCATGATTCACCTCCCACGATCCTCAGGTGATTTTTGCCGCGCGCCGGAGCGCCCTGCTCCATCTCGCGCAGCGCCGCACGAGCGCGGCCGATGCGCGACATCAGGGTTCCGAGCGGGACGCCACTGACGTCGGCGGCCTCCGCGTAGCTCAACCCTTCGATGGCGACGAGATGCAGCGCGGCGCGCTGCTCTTCCGGCAGCGACAGGAAGGCTTCGCGCACCTGCGAAAGGCGCACCGAATGGTCCTGGGACGCCGGCATGTTTTGCTCGGCGAGACGGCCTGCCTGCTCAATGCGCGCTGCCTCGGACCGCCGCGAGCGCATGCGGTCGATGAAGATGTTGTGCAGGATCGCCAGCAGCCAGGCGCGCGGGTTGCCGCCCGAACGAAAGGTGCCGCGCCGCTCATAGGCGCGCACCAGCGCGTCGTGGACCAGATCCTCGGCATCGGCGCTGTCGCGCGTCAGCGAGCGTGCGTAGCGCCGCAGCGAGCCCAACTGCCCGACGATATCGAAGCGTGCCATCGACCGTTTCATGCCCTGTTTACGGACCATGTGGGGATTTTAATCCCTGGCTGCCGTTTCTTTCTGCGATTCCCGCGAGGAGTTGCGCCGGCCTCGGGAGAGCCAGGACCGAATGGGCAAACGGAGGAAACCGCTGGCGAAGCGCGGCCGATTTGCGTATCACTCCGCCGCCACTGGAGCCCTATCGATGTTCGAGACCCTGCAGCCCGCGCCCGCCGACAAGATCCTTGCTTTGATCGGCCTTTACCGCGCCGACACGCGCCCCGGCAAAGTCGACCTCGGTGTCGGCGTCTACAAGGATCGTGACGGCAGGACGCCGGTGATGCGGGCCGTGCGCGAGGCCGAGAAGCGGCTGCTCGCGGCCCAGGACACCAAGACCTATCTCGGCCTCGCCGGCGACACCGGCTTCAACGCCGCCATGATCAAGCTTGCCTTCGGCGAGAAGGCCGATCATTCGCGCATCCGCGCAGCGCAGGCGCCGGGCGGATCGGGCGCGCTCAGGCTGGTGGCCGAGCTTCTGCAGCGCACGCGCCCAGGCGCGACGGTGTGGCTCTCCGATCCGACCTGGCCGAACCACCTGCCGGTGATGCGCGCCGCCGGCCTACAGGTGCGCGACTATCCTTATTTCGACGCTGTTTCCGGCGCTGTCCGTTTCGACGACATGCTGGCGGTGCTCAAGACCGCCAATAGCGGGGATATCGTGCTGCTGCATGGCTGCTGCCATAACCCGACCGGTGCCAACCTGGATGCTGCGCAATGGGCGAACGTTGCCGACGTTCTGCTTGAGCGCGGCCTTTTGCCTTTCGTCGACATCGCCTATCAGGGCTTTGGCGAAGGGCTCGACGCCGATGCCGCCGGCCTGCGGCTGCTCGCCGGCAAGGTGCCCGAGATGGTCGTCGCCTCGAGCTGCTCGAAAAATTTCGCCGTCTATCGCGACCGCGTCGGTTCCGCCATGATCATGGCCAAGGACGGCGCACAGGCCGACGTGGCGATGAGCCAGATGCTGGCAGCGGCGCGAGCGCTCTATTCGATGCCGCCGGACCATGGCGCTGCGGCCGTACGCATGGTGCTGGAAGACGCCGATCTGAAGAAGGTCTGGGAGACGGAACTCGAGGAGATGCGGCTGCGCATGCTCAGGCTGCGTGTCGCCTTCGCCGAGGCGTTGCGTCGGCAATCCAACTCCGATCGCTTCGATTTCGTCGCCAGCCATCGCGGCATGTTCTCCCGCCTGGGGCTCACCGAAGCGCAGGTTGAGCGGCTGCGCACCAAGCACGCCGTCTATATGGTGGGTGACAGCCGCATCAATGTGGCAGGTCTGCCTGAGGACGGCATGGACGAGCTCGCCAAGGCGATCGTTTCGGTGCTCGACTGAGCGCCGGCGCAACTGTGGACAATCGGCTTTTGCCAGCCGGCGGGATTGGTTGCCCGCCGCGGCGCGCGCTAGGGTTTGTTGCATGAAACCCTCCAAAGACATCTCCCGTCTGATCGAGATCATGGCGGCACTGAGAGCGCCGAAGACCGGCTGCCCCTGGGACATCGAGCAGAACTTTTCCACCATCGCCCCCTACACGATCGAGGAAGCCTATGAAGTGGCGGATGCGATCGCGCGCGGCGACTTCGACGATCTGCGAGAGGAACTGGGCGACCTTCTGCTGCAGGTCGTCTACCACGCGCAGATGGCGCAGGAGATTGGCGAGTTCGCGTTCGGCGACGTTGTCGAGGCGATCACCACCAAGATGATCCGCCGTCACCCGCATGTCTTCGGCGACGAGAAGGCGCGCAGCGCCGGCATGGCCAAGGGCATGTGGGAGAAGATCAAGGCGGTGGAGAAGGCCGACAAGCGCAACGCCCGCATCGCGCGCGGCCTCGACCCGGAAGATCACGGCAAGGGCTATCTCGATAGCGTGCCGGTTGCGCTCCCTGCGCTGACCCGCGCGTTGAAGCTGCAGGAGAAGGCTGCGCGCGTCGGCTTCGACTGGAGCGAGGCAGCACCCATCCTCGACAAGATAGAGGAAGAGATCGGCGAGCTGCGCGAGGCGCTGGTCACGGGCGACGCGGCACCCATCAAGGATGAGTTCGGCGACATGCTGTTTGCCGTCGTCAATCTCGGCCGCCATTTGAGACTTGATGCCGAAGCCGCGCTGAGCGGCACCAACGAGAAGTTCCGCTCGCGCTTCCATTATGTCGAGCGGGAGTTGGAGGCTTCCGGGAGGTCGCTGGAACAGGCGACTTTGGACGAGATGGAAACCCTCTGGCAGCAGGCCAAAAACGCAAGAAAAGCAGCGGTCTAGCCGTGGTTCCTGCGGTTCAGCCGGGTCTCGATCTCCTGGCGGGCGCTGTGCGTGGCCGTCAGTGAGATGGTGACGCTGCCGTCCTCATTGTCGCTCCGCGAGACGACATCGCCATTGCGATAGAGCCAGTCGACCTGGCCGAGCTCAGCGGGGCTCAACGTCACCGTCATCGTTTCCAACTCGCCCGACACTCTGGCCTCGATGAGCGCCTTGAGCGCATCGATCCCCTCGCCGGTCGCTGCCGATATCGCGATCGGCGGCGCCTTGCCGCCGGCGCTCTCGGCAAGCAGGCGCTCGCGATTGCCTTCGTCGAGCAGGTCGATCTTGTTCCACACCTCGATCACGCGGCTGGTGTCCGCGGCATCGACGCCGAGATCGCCAAGGATGCGCTCGACATCCTCGGCCTGCGCTGCCGTGTCCGGATCAGAGATATCGCGCAGATGCAGCACGAGATCGGCCTCGACGACCTCTTCCAGCGTCGCCCGGAAGGCCGCGACCAGATGAGTCGGCAAGTCCGAGATGAAGCCGACCGTGTCCGACAGGATGATCGGCGTGCCGTGCGGCAGGCGCACGCGGCGCAGCGTCGGATCGAGCGTGGCGAACAGCATGTCCTCCGCCAGCACCCCTGCCCCGGTCAGCCGGTTGAACAGCGTCGACTTTCCGGCATTGGTGTAGCCGACGATCGCAACTACCGGAAATGGCACCTTCTTGCGTTTTGCGCGGTGCAGGTCGCGGGTGCGGCGAACCGTTTCCAGCTCATGTTTGAGCTTAGTGATCTTGTCCTGCAGGATCCGCCGGTCGGATTCGATCTGCGTTTCGCCGGGACCGCCCAGGAAACCCGCGCCGCCGCGCTGCCGTTCGAGGTGGGTCCAACTGCGCACCAGCCGACCCTTCTGATAGTTGAGATGCGCCAGCTCGACCTGCAGGGTGCCTTCCTTGGTCCTGGCGCGCTCGCCGAAGATCTCGAGGATAAGCCCGGTGCGGTCGAGCACTTTGGCGTTCAGTTCCTTCTCGAGATTGCGCTGCTGCACCGGCGTGAGCGGATGGTCGACGATGACCAATTCCGCCTTGCGTTCCTTCACGATGTCGGCGAATTCCGCCACTTTGCCGCTGCCGAGCAGCGTTGCCGGGCGGGGATCGGTGACCGTCACCACCGCGGTGTGGACCGGGTCCAGGTCGATGGCGCTGGCAAGCCCGACCGCCTCGTCGTGGCGGGCATCCGCCGAGCGGCTCAGGCGCGGGCGGCTCGAATCGTCATCGCCCCGCGGCTGGCGCGCAAGCACCGGCACAATGACAACGGCCCGGGTCGGATCCTTGGCTTCCGGCCCGAGTTGATGTCCTTGTTTCCCGCGAACTCTGCGGTCCGCGTCATGCTCACGTGCCAATCAGGCGCCCTGGCCTTCCTCGCCATCAAACATCTGAACCGGCTGGCTCGGCATGATCGTGGAAATGGCGTGCTTGTAGACGAGCTGGGAATGCCCGTCGCGCCGCAACAACACACAGAAATTGTCGAACGAAGTGACCACGCCGGTCAGCTTCACACCGTTGATGAGAAAGATGGTAAGTGGATTTTTGCTCTTGCGAACTGAATTCAGGAACAGGTCCTGAAGGTTTTGCGATCGTTCCGCCATTGTTTTTGTCTTTCGCCGATCCCCTTCGGTCTGCAGGCCAATGCGCCAAATTACGCGGCGCCTGTCAAGCGCGCAAACCCCCTCTTGCCGCCTAAACGACAAGCAGAACGAGATAGTTGAGGTTCATTCCACCTTTGCGGTTATCAGGCTGGACTTTTTTCCGCAATGTCAAAAAATGCCTGCCGCAACGAAAGTGTCATGGAACCGGGGTGGCCGTTTGCGATCGGCACGCCGTCGATTTCGACTACCGGCATGGCGATCGTGGTCGCGGAACTGATGAAAGCCTCGCGCGCTGCCTTGGCTTCGGCGATCGAAAACCCACGCTCCTCGATCTTCAGACCGAGCTTTTCGGCGACGTCGAACAGTGTCGTGCGCGTGATGCCGCGCAGGATGCCGTGTTCGGCCGGCCGCGTCACCAGAACGCCGTCGCGGGTGACGATCCAGGCATTGGACGAGCCGCCCTCCTTGACCGTGCCGTCGGAGTCGACGAACCAGGCCTCCTGGGCGCCGGCTTCCTTGGCCTTCTGCTTGGCGAGCACATTGGCAAGCAGGCCGGTGCTCTTGATGTCGACGCGGTCCCAGCGATTCTCCGGGACGGTGATGACCTTGATGCCGGTCTCAACCCGCTTGGCGGCAGCAGAGGGGTCGGCCTTCCGGGCGGTTATAACCAAGGACGGGCGGGTGCCGACTGCGGGAAAGACGAATTCACGGCTGGCGACGCCGCGCGTCACCTGGAGATAGACGAGGCCGTTGACGACGTTGTTGCGGCGCACCACCTCGCGCAGCAGCATCGGCAGGACGCCTTCCGAGACGGGCCATGCGATCGACAATTCCTTGAGCGAGCGCTTGAGCCGGGCCAGATGGCGCGGCATGTCGACGATAAAGCCGCGCGCCACCTCGCAGACCTCATAGACGCCGTCAGCGAACTGATAGCCGCGATCCTCGATATGGACGCGGGCGTCGGCATGGGCAACGTAGCGCCCGTTGACATAGGCAATGCGCGGCATGGGCTACCTCAGGGAAATGTCCGGCTCTCTTAAGCGATTCCGCCGCTGCCGTAATGAACAATCGCGTGGGCCAGCCGGCTTTGGGCAATTCCAGACGGAATGGTACGGCGAAGCCGCCGACCCCAACCGGCGCTGCCCACTTTTCCTGGATTGCCTTTACACGCCCAGCGACTTCAGCTTGCGGTGCAAGGCTGATCGCTCCATGCCGATGAACTCGGCCGTCTTCGAGATGTTGCCGCCGAAGCGATTGATCTGGGCGATCAGATAGTCCTTCTCGAATTGCTCGCGCGCCTCGCGCAGCGGCAGCGCCATGATGTGCTGGTCCGACTGGTTGGGGGTGCGCGGCATGACGTCGCCGATCTCGGAGGGCAGAAGGTCAGCGGTGATCGGCGCGTCGACGTCGCCGCCTCGCGCCAGGATCATCAGCCGCTCGACATTGTTGCGCAGCTGGCGCACGTTCCCCGGCCAGTTGTGCGCCTGCAGCACGGCCAGCGCGTCGTCACCGATGCGGCGCGGCTTGATGCCGGCCTGACGCGCGATCTGCTTCATGAAATTGTCGACGAGATACGGAATATCCTCTCGCCGTTCGGCGAGACCCGGCACAGTGACGGGGACCACCGCCAAGCGATGATAAAGGTCCTCGCGGAAGCGGCCATCGGCAATCATGGCCTCCAGGTTTTGCGCTGTGGAGGAGATGATGCGGACGTCGACCTTGACCCGCTTTGTGCCCCCTACCCGCTCGAACTGCTGCTCGACCAGCACGCGCAGAATCTTGTTCTGCGTCTCGCGCGGCATGTCGGCGACCTCGTCGATGTAGAGGATGCCGCGATGCGCCTCCTCCAGCGCGCCGACCTTGCGTTCGGTGCCGTTCGATTCGGTGCCGAACAGCTCGATCTCCATGCGTTCCGGCGTGATGGTGGCGGCGCTCAGCGTCACGAACGGCCCGTTCTTGCGCGCCGAAAGCGCGTGGATGGCGCGCGCCGTCAGTTCCTTGCCGGAACCCGACGGTCCGATGATCATGATGCGGCTGTTGGTGGGCGCGACACGCTCGATGGTCTGCCGCAGTTGGCTCATCGCTGACGACATGCCGATCAGGTCGAAGGTCTCGCCGCTGCGCAGCTTGAGGTCCGAGACCTCGCGCCGCAATTTGGAAGTTTCCAGCG
>NZ_RZSF01000410.1:0-4874 GCF_004023325.1 Mesorhizobium sp. M1A.F.Ca.ET.072.01.1.1
ATCTTGGCGCGGGCATCGAGCGGCGACAGGATCTCGGTTTCGGCGAGCCGCACCAGATTGGCGCCATCGATGATCTCGCCGCGCAATTCGGCGAGCGAGCGGCGGCTGGCCGCGGTCTCCGGTTTAGCTGCGACAAAGGCGGAAAGCTCGTCGACCAAAGCGCGCGCGGCCTTGGGGTCGTCGCGCGCAACCGCATCCACGGCCCGTCGCTGTAGTTTCTCGACCTCAGCGAGGCGTGCGATGGCGAGGAACTCGCGGATCAGGACGATAAGCAGCGACAAAAGCGCGATGGCCGCCATGCCGGCCGCCAACCAGCCGAGCCATTCGGCGCGCGCGAAAAGATCGCGGATGAGCTGATCCGTCCACAAGCCGACCGCGAGCGAGACAAGCACGCCGAAGGCGCCAAAAAACAGCGGTCCCAGGAGCGAGCGCTTCCTTGGAGCGGTCGCCGGTGGCGGCGCGGCCTGCTCGATATCCGGCTGGTTGAAAACGTCGATCTCCGAGGGAATGACAACGGCGACATCGGCCCTTGCGGCGCGCGGCCTGCGCACGGGCTGTTCGGCGCCACGCTTCTGCGGCGCCTCGTGCCTTGGCGCGGGCTCGGGCTCGATGCGGAAGGCCGCCGGTTTGCGGGGCGGATTCATGCCAGACGATCTCCGATCAGGAACTGAAGCGCGCGGTCGAGGCGAATATGCGGCAAAGACAGCGTGACGCCTTCGGCCGTCCGCTCGAGCTTCGGCGGACGAAAGCGCACGAAACGGATCGCCGGTTCATTGTTTTCCGCCTGCTGCCCGGAAGCGTCGAACACGGGATCGACCTTTTCCGGCAAGTCACCGGGAAATATGGCTGTTTCGGCTTTGCCGTCGAATGTCTCGCCGTTGATCCTCTCGCCTTTCAAGGGCGTGCCGATGATCACCGGCAATGTCTCGCGGCCTTGCTTCACGGTGCCCTCGCGGGTCGAGCGCACCGCCGCCATGGCGACCACATCGACATCGGCGCCGCTGAAATTGGCCCGCGCCACCGCCCGGTCGGCCAGGCGGCGCACGATCGCCTGCAGCCGGTCATGGCTTTCGTGGTGCAACTGGTCGGCTTTGGTCGCCGCCACCAGTATGCGGTCGATGCGCCTCGAAAACAGGTCGGTGACGAAATTGCCGCGCCCGGGCCGGAAGCAGGAGAGGATTTCGGTGACGGCCCGTTCGAGGTCGGCCATGGCGGCCGGGCCGGCGTTGAGCGCCTGCATGGCGTCTATCAGCACGATCTGGCGGTCGAGACGGGCAATATGCTCGCGAAAGAACGGTTTTACGACATGCGTCTTGTAGGCCTCGTAGCGGCGCTCCATCATCGCCTGCAGCGATCCGGGGCGGCGCCGTTCGGACAATTTCATCAGCGGCGCGAAGGTCAGCGCCGGCGAGCCTTCGAGATCGCCCGGCATCAGGAAACGACCCGGCGGCAGCGTCGACAGCGCACGTTCGTCGAGCTTGCAAGCCTTGAGATAGGCGGCGAAGCTTTCGGCGAGACGGCGCGCCGTCATCTCGTCCGCGTCGGCGTCCGGATCGAGCGAGGAGGCTAGCTCCTGCCACGCCTGTGACAGGTCGGAGCGGACCGGCAGGGCGGCCAACTCCACCGCCTCGCGCGAAAAATCGGCGAAAGATTTACCGAGCAGCGGCAGGTCAAGCAGCCATTCGCCGGGATAATCGACGATGTCGATCGACAGCTTTCCGGCCGAAAACAGCCGGTTCCAGCCGGAGGCCGACTCGTATTCGATGGTCAGCCTCAGTTCTGAAATGGCGCGCGTCGAATCCGGCCAGACACGGTCGTCGACCAGGGCCGCGACATGGTCCTCGTACTGGAAGCGCGGGACGGCGTCGTCCGGCTGCTCCTCGAGCAAGGCGCGGGCGATGCGGCCCGATTTTTGCGCTTCGAACAGCGGCAGCCGCCCGCCATGGATAAGGTTATGGACGAGAGCGGAAATGAACACCGTCTTGCCGGCGCGGGAGAGGCCGGTGACGCCCAGTCGCAGGGATGGGGAGAAGAGCCCGGCGGCCCGGCCCGACAACGTGTCGAGCGCAATCCTCGCCTCGTCGGTGAAAGTGGTCAGCGATGATGCCAAATCTGCCTCTGGGTCGCCCGTCAGGGCCCGATATAGGCCTTGGGCAAGGCGTTTGAAATGGTGTCAGAGATCGGCGGGACTGAGAAAGGCCTCGAGATAACCACGGCCTTGGCCTGCTTCACCGAGATTGCCGGGAAAACGCACGACGGCGAGTCCGGAAGTGGGAAAGCCGTGGTTGAGCATGCCTCGCGCGGTCTCATCGCCGTCGCCCGACACCGCCATGGCTAGGTCCTCGGTCATCGGATTGTGGCCGATCACCAGCAATGAGCCGGCCCCGCTGTTCTTACGAATGATTTCGAGGTAACCGGCGGCATCTTCGCTGTAGAGTGTGTCGAAGAACAGCACCCGGCCGGTGTCGGTGCGGCCCGCAAGGCCTTCCAGGGTCTGCCGTGCTCGCTTGGCGTTGGAGCAGAGAGTGACATCCGGCACGTAGTCGCGGGCCCGCATGGCGTCACCCATCGCCTCAGCGTCGGCCATGCCCGATTCGTCGAGCGGACGATCGAAGTCACGAACGCCGGGCAGCGCCCATCCGGCTTTGGCATGCCTCAACAGATAAAGTCTGCTCAACCGGCTCCCCCTTTATGTTGAATACGCTGAGCGTTTTGGCGATTAGTCACCAGAACGGTGTCGTGCACAATGGCATAGGACGCGCAACCGCGCCGAATCGCTGATGATTTCGATCTCGACCGTTGAGAAATGGCCGCCGCGAATGCCTGCTGCTGCGAAGACTAACAAATGCGTGAAACTGTTATTGTTTCCGCTTGTGCAGCCCCTTGTCCGCGAATATATAGGCGCCAAATTTGGGGTTGTTGGGTGAGTCGAATGAACGACATCGTTACCGCCGATTACGTACCCTCCGAAGACGAGCCGTTCATGAACGAACGGCAGAAATCATACTTCCGCCAGAAGCTTATCACATGGAAGAATGACATCCTTCGCGAAGCGCGTGAAACACTCGAAATCCTCCAGCAAGAAAACGCCAATCATCCCGACCTAGCCGACCGCGCCTCTTCCGAAACCGACCGAGCCATCGAACTGCGCGCCCGCGATCGCCAGCGCAAGCTCATCTCGAAAATCGACTCCGCTCTGCAGCGCATCGACGAAGGCACCTATGGCTATTGCGAGGAAACCGGCGAGCCGATCGCGCTGAAGCGGCTCGACGCCCGCCCGATCGCAACGCTGTCGATCGAGGCGCAGGAGCGCCACGAGCGCCGCGAGAAGGTCTACCGCGACGACTGACGCGAGTTGGACAGACGCAGGTTTTGCGAAAATGGCCGGATCTTCCGGCCATTTTCTTTTCTTGAGCGGCCAATCCTTCCGAGTCAGCGTTTGTGGCTGGCCAGCTCGCCGAGAAGCTTGGTCATCTCGTCATCGAGCGAGGGCTTCGCGACCGGCTTGCTTGCCGGTTTGGAATGGGACTCCTCCAACGATGCCTCGAGCTCGTGCATCAGTGTGTCGTCGATCGAGTCGTTGGAGGGCTGCGGCGGGGCCTGCCGGCTGGTGCCATTCGTCCCATACGCAGGGAGCGGCATGACTTTCGCGGCCGGGGGAGGCGGGACCAGCGGCTTTGCCGGAGGGGGCGCCGCGCGCGGGCGCGACACGGGCTCGCTCACGGGAGCCGGCGCCGGTGCGGTCGGCTGCCGGGCCGGGGCGGGTGCGGGCTGAGGCGCCCGCGGGCGCGGCGCGGCGGTCTGCTGCTGGCTGCTGTCTCCGGTCAGCGCCGGGCGGCGAGGTGCTGCCAGCCTTATGTCGCGCTCGACCACGACATCAGTCGGGCCGCCGATCAGGATGAGGTGTTCGATATCGTCGCGCCGCACCAGCACCAGCCGGCGGTGGCTGTCGACAGCGGTGGCGTCCATGACGGCGAGCCGTGTCTTGCGATTTCGGCCTCCGGCAACGAAGGTGCCGAAAGTCAGGTTGCGGACTACCTTGATGACGAGCAGGACCACGACCAGCAGAACAAGGGCCGCGAACGTCCATAGAATTGCAGCGACGTAACCCGGCCCCGCTACGCTATCCAGCCACTGCAGCATCGGTGCACCCAATCGCCTTTGAAGTGACGCGACACTAGACCTTAGGGACTAGCCTCCGCAAGGCGACATCACCCATCGTGAACAGTTTGAAACATGAATCGTTGATTTTATCGGACATTTGCCGTCCGGGCCTTTTCCGCTACAGGAGAATGTGATTCAACCGGCCGTTCGCGGGTGTCGGGGCATCGGAATCACGAGCAGGGGGCACATGGCCAAGGAAACGCGCGGCGATTTCTATCCGGTACCGATCGTCGACCAAAACACGCGTCCGGGCGCCGTCGCCAGGCTCATCATCTTCATCGTCGTTTTGACCGGCGCGGCGGTCGTCTTCGGGTTGTTCCGCGAGCGCCTCGGCGATCCGTTCCTGCTCGGCATGCTTGGCGTGCTCGCCATGATCGGCGTCGGCTTTCTGTTCGCGACGGCGATCGGCTTCGTGCAGATCGCGCCGCGTTCAACCGGAGACGAGCTGTCCAAAGCGTTCGTCGATTCAATGTCGCAAGGCCTCCTGGTCACCGACACCAAGGGTCGCGTAATCTACGCCAACCGGGCCTATGCCGAGATGACGGGTGCCGCTTCGGCGGCCGACCTCAAGACGGTCGAGGGGCTGCTTTCGGACGTCCCCGAGGCTTCAATGACCATCTACCGGCTGGCGTCCGGCCTGCGCGACGGCCAGGCCGGCGACGGTGAATTCCGCCTGGCGCAATCGATCAAGCCTGGGGCCGAGCCGGGCG
>NZ_RZSF01000411.1:0-4855 GCF_004023325.1 Mesorhizobium sp. M1A.F.Ca.ET.072.01.1.1
GTCGAGCACCGCGCCTAGGATGGTCTCGACCGACTCCAGTGAGGATTCGATGTTGGTCGCGGCCCTGCCGGCCGGCCCCTTGCCGGCCTTTTCGATCAGCGAGGAGCAATAGAGCCTGGCGGCGTTGAGCGGCTGCAGGATGTCGTGGCCCGCCGAGGCGAGAAAGCGAGTCTTGCTGAGATTGGCCTCCTCGGCAAGCATCTGCGCCTGCGCCAGCTCCTCGTTGACGCGGGTGAGCTCGGCGGTGCGGCTCCTGACCCGCTGCTCCAGCGATTCATTGGCCCGCTTCAGCGCCAGGTCCTGCTCGACGCGGCCGGAAATGTCGGCATAGGTGGCGACGATGCCGCCGTCGGGCATCGGGTTGGAACGCAGCTCCAGGATGCGGCCGCTGGTCCTGAGCTCCATCTGCCAAGGACCGACGAAGCTGGTCAGCCGGTTGAGCATCGTAACCCGCTGGTCGGCGGCGATATCGCCGCGCTCGGCCAGATGCCGCAGGATCTGGTCGAGCGACACGCCCACTTGGCCCATCTCGTCAGGCAGATCGAACAGCGCCCGGTATTGCCGGTTCCAGCAGATCAGCCGCAAATCCCGGTCGAAGACGGTGATGCCCTGCTCCATCTGGTCGAGCGCGATCTGCAGCAGGTCGCGGTTGTGCTGCAGCGCCTCGGTGGCGTCGTCGAGCAGCCGGAAGGCGTCCTTGGAGTCGCGGTCGTTGCGGCGGAACAGCAGCGACAGGATAAGCCGCGCCGACGACGAGCCCACGGCGCTCGCCAGCAACTGCTCCGAGAAACGGATGACGTCCATGCTGGCCTGTTCCTTGCCGTGCAGGGAGACGTTCGCGTTCTTCTCGAAGGACTGGAAGGAGCGCTCGGTGCGCTCGACGCCGAGATAGCGGGAAATCGTGTCCTTGAGGTCGTTGACCGTGACGGCGGTGCGGAAGCGGCGCAGGCTTGGCATCGGCCCCGCCTCGCGCGGCACGAAGATCGCCGCCTGGATACGCTCCAGCGGCACCGATGCGCGGGACAGCGAACCCATCACGAAGAACAGCGTGTTGACTGACAGGCTCCACAGCACGCCATGGTTCAGCGGCTCGCCGACGGTGCCGAACAGCGCCTGGGGTCTCAGCGCCTCGAAGCCGAACAGTCCATGGACGACAAAGTCGGAGCCGGGACCGACGAGGGAAGGGAGCAGCAGCGTGTAACCCCAGACCGCGATGCCGGCGACCATGCCGAGGGCGGCGCCTCGGCCATTGGCGCGGCGCCAGATCAGCCCGCCGATCAGGGCGGGCGCGAATTGCGCGATCGCTGCGAAGGACATCAGCCCTATCGAGGACAGCCGGGCGCTGTTGGTGCTCTCGCGATAGTAGAGGAAGGCGATGAACAGCATGATGAAGATCGACGCTCGCCGAACGTTCAGGATCAGCGTCGACCAGTCTTCGTTCTCTGAAGAAGTGGTCTTGAGCAATCGACGCACGAACAGCGGGATGACGAGGTCGTTGGAGATCATGATCGACAGCGCCACGCTCTCGACGATGACCATGGCGGTGGCCGCCGACAGGCCGCCGATGAAAGCGATCATCGCCAGCACGTCGTGGCCGCTGAATAGCGGCAGCGACAGGACGTAGAGGTCGCTGCTGGTCCTTGCGCCGACCAGCGACAGCCCGGCAAAGGCGATCGGCAGGACGAACAGGTTGATCGCCACGAGATAGAGCGGAAACACCCAGGTCGCGGTGCGCAGCTCGGCCTCGCTGCGATTCTCGACGATGGTGACGTAGAATTGGCGCGGCAGCATCAGGATGGCGAAGCCGCTCAAGGTCGTCAGCACCAGCCAGGTGACCAAGGACGTGTTGTAGCCCATCGCCTGGCGCACCTCGGCATTCGCCCCGAGCGTCGCCAGCATGTCGCCGGGGCCGCCGAAGATGAGAAAGGTGACCATAAGGCCGATGGCGAGGAAGGCTGCGAGCTTGACCACCGTCTCGACCGCGACCGCCAGCACCAGCCCGTCCTGGTGCTCGGTGGCGTCGGCGTGGCGGGTGCCGAACAGGACCGCAAACAGCGCCAGCAGCATCGCCACCACCAGCGAGATGTCGCTTACAAAAGGATCAAAGGAGGGCGGCGATCCCGTATAGTGCTCGATCATCAGGCTGACCGAGCCGGAGATCGCCTTGAGCTGCAGCGCGATGTAGGGCACGGCGCCGACCGTGGCGATCAGCGTGGCGATCGCCGCGACGGCAAAACTCTTGCCGTAGCGGGCGCCGAGAAAGTCCGCAATCGAGGTGATCTTTTCGCTCTTTGCCAGCCGGACGATGCGGTTGAGCAGCGGGAAGCCGAACACGAAGACCAGCACCGGGCCGGTGTAGATGCCGAGGAATTCGAGACCCCGCTCGGAGGAGAGCCCGACCGAGCCGAAGAAGGTCCAGGAGGTGCAGTAGATGGCGAGGCTGAGCGCATAAATGGAGGGCCGCGCGCGGCCGAGTCCGGCTGCCACGGAGCGCCGGTCGCCGACGCTGGCGATGGCAAAAAGCAGCGTCACATAGGCGATCGCGATGATGACGACGAACCAGCCTTGCACGGTTCGAACTTCCTTCCTGACCGGCTGCTCGTCCGGTTATCAAACGCAACCACAGCTTTGACGCCAAGTCCACCGCGGCTTTCGGCGCATAGGTGCTTGGTGACGCCCAGAAGCGCGAACCAGTTAGGCACAAACCGGCGGCTCCGCCCTTTTTCCGGTTTTGCAACTGGGGGTTTTTGTTATTGTGGCTTCGGGGTCGGTGCCGGAGAGCCGGGGCGGCAGCGCGGCCCGTCATGGCAAGGAGGGTCGGATGCTGAAAGAATTCCAGGAATTCATCTCCAAGGGCAATGTGATGGACTTGGCCGTCGCCGTCATCATCGGCGCCGCCTTCGGCAAGATCGTCGATTCGCTGGTCAACGACATCATCATGCCGATCATCGGCGCGATTTTCGGCGGGCTTGACTTCAACAATTACTTCTTTGGGCTGTCCTCCAATGTGCACTCGGCCACGCTGGCCGAAGCCAAGAAAGAGGGAGCCGTTTTCGCCTATGGCAGCTTCATCACCGTCGTGCTGAATTTTCTGATCCTCGCCTTCATCATTTTCCTGATGGTCAAGGCGGTGAACAATCTGCGCAGGCGGCTGGAGCGAGAGAAGCCCGCGCCTGCCGCGGCGCCGCCGCCGGCGGATGTCCAGCTTCTGACCGAAATCCGCGACCTGCTCGCCAGGAAATAACGCATCCAACGCTCTTCGCTGGACCAAAACCCCGGCCGCTTGCGGCTGGGGTTTTCTGTTCAGTGATCTGGTAAGAGCGCAGCAAAACGAGCACGGATTTGTCCATGACCCTGATTGAGACCTTGCGCGCCGAAGCCCGTGCTGCCCCCGAAAGCGGCATTGTCGCCGTCGTCAATCACGGCCGCTTGCACGAAGGCCTTATTCCGCTCTGGGCCGGAGAGGGCGACCTGCCGACGCCTTCCTTCATCAGCGATGCCGCCGCAGGCGGCCTCGCCAATGGCGAGACCTTCTACACCTGGCAGAAGGGCATTCCCGAGCTTAGGCAGGCGCTCGCCCGCTACTATGCCAGGCATTTCGGCCAGCGCTTCGCCGAGGAAGAATTCATCGTCACCGGCTCGGGCATGCATGCCATTCAACTGGCCATCGACGCGATCGCCGGCAGCGGCGACGAGGTCGTCTATCTTTCGCCGGCGTGGCCGAATTTCGCTGCCGCCGCCGGTGTTGCCGGCGCTGTTCCCGTGCCGGTCACGCTCGACCAGTCCGGCAATGGCTGGTCCTGCGATGTCGACAAGATCGCAGCCGCCATCACGCCGCGTACCAAGGCGCTGTTCATCAATACCCCCTCGAACCCGACCGGCTGGACAGCCGACAAGGAAACGCTTCAAGCGATCCTCGATCTGGCCCGCACGAAGAAGCTTTGGATCATCGCCGACGAGATCTATGCGCTGTTCCACTATGGCCACGGCCGCGCGCCGTCTTTCCTCGATATCGCAACGGCGGAAGACCGCATCCTGTTCGTCAACAGCTTCTCCAAGAACTGGGCGATGACCGGCTGGCGAGTCGGCTGGATCAAGACGCATCCGGCGCTGCAGCAGGTGTTCGAGAACCTGATCCAGTATTCGACCTCGGGCGTCGCCCAGTTCATGCAGCGCGGCGCGGTTGCGGCCCTCGACAAGGGTGACGGCTTTATCGTCGAGCAGGTGGAGCGGGCACGTGCGGCGCGCGATCTGGTCTGCGACATCCTGGGTGCCACCGGCAAGGCGCGCTTCACCGTGCCGCAAGGTGCGTTCTACCTGTTCTTCACCGTCGACGGCATCACCGATTCCCGCGCCGCCGCCTTCGACATCGTCGACAACGCCAATGTCGGCCTGGCGCCCGGCACGGCCTTCGGCCCCGGCGGAGAGGCTTTCCTCAGACTATGCTTCCACCGCCGCCTCGATCAGCTTGAGGAAGCGGCAAATCGCCTGGCGAAATGGATGAAGACGGTCTGAGACGGGCGGCTTCAGCCGCCTGATTTCGGCACCAGGAGTGGAATAATCCGGTCGCTCTTCGCGACGGCCGGGCGGCCGGAGGCGGCATAGGGGATGCCGAGCGCGTCCCAGGTCTCGACCAGCGCGTCCTGCAGTTCGGCGATCAGCGCGTCCGAATGGAACGGGGTGGGCGTGATGCGCAGCCGTTCGGTGCCGCGCGGCACCGTCGGATAATTGATCGGCTGGATGTAGATGCCGTGGACGCCAAGCAGGCGGTCGCTCGCCATCTTGCAAAGCTCGGGATCGCCGACCAGCACCGGCACGATATGGGTGGCCGATTCCATCACCGGCAGCCCGGCCG
>NZ_RZSF01000412.1:0-4852 GCF_004023325.1 Mesorhizobium sp. M1A.F.Ca.ET.072.01.1.1
TCGTGACAGTGACCTGGCCGGACGGCGGCACGCGCATCATTCACTTCCATGACGGCAAGCCGGCCGGCTCGGACTCCTCCGACGAATTCCGCTTCACCCGCGAAGGCAGCTTGAACATGATCCGCATCGGCGTTTCGGAGCGCTTTGAGATCACGGATCAGCTGGCCCTGGGGAATTGATAGGCTGAAGACGCCGGCGGGACAGCGCCCCCCTCTGTCCTGCCGGACATCTCCCCCACTTGGGGGGAGATCGGCTGTTTTGGCGCCCCGCTTTTTCTTCACCATCGAAAATTGGCGAAAGCAGTCGTGACGTCCAACCTCCTCCCTCGTGGGGGAGATGCCCGGCAGGGCAGAGGGGGGCGCGAAGGAATGAGACGCCTGTTTTGTTCCGGCACGCCAACCCGCAAAACCCTCATTTTCGGGGTTACATCCGCCAAAACTCTTCCCTATAAGGCCCTCCTAGCCTGATACCAGAATCGCAAGCACAACCGGCCGGGTCCTCCCCGCCCGGTTTGTCGTGCAAGCCGCTCGCCGAATGGAATCCATAGACCATGCCAAGACGCACCGACATCAAGTCGATCCTGATCATCGGGGCCGGCCCCATCGTCATCGGCCAGGCATGCGAGTTCGACTATTCCGGGACCCAGGCCTGCAAGGCGCTGAAGGAAGAGGGTTTCCGCGTCATCCTGGTCAACTCCAACCCGGCCACGATCATGACCGATCCGGAGCTGGCCGACGCCACCTATATCGAACCGATCACGCCGGAAGTGGTGGCGAAGATCATCGCCAAGGAGCGCCCCGACGCGCTGCTGCCCACCATGGGCGGCCAGACCGCGCTCAACACCGCGCTGTCGCTGCGCCGCATGGGCGTGCTCGACCGCTACAATGTCGAGATGATCGGCGCCGATGCGCATGCCATCGACAAGGCCGAGGACCGCGCGCTGTTCCGCCAGGCGATGAGCAAGATCGGGCTGGAGACGCCGCGCTCGATGCTGGCCAACGCCACAGAAGTCAAGGACGCCGACCGCAAGATCCACGAGGCCGAGCGCGCCGCGCTCAAAGCCGAGAACCCCGAAAACCTCGATGCCGCGCTCGACGCGCTGGAGACGCGCTGGAACCTCGGCGAAGGCGACCGCAAGCAGCGCTATATCAGCCACGCCATGGCGATCGCGGCGCAAGCGCTCGACCATGTCGGCCTGCCGGCGATCATCCGCCCCTCCTTCACCATGGGCGGCACCGGCGGCGGCATCGCCTACAACCGCGCCGAATTCTACGACATCGTCCAGTCCGGCCTCGACGCCTCGCCGACCACCGAGGTGCTGATCGAGGAAAGCGTGCTCGGCTGGAAGGAGTACGAGATGGAAGTGGTCCGCGACAAGGCGGACAACTGCATCATCATCTGCTCGATCGAGAACCTCGACCCGATGGGCGTGCACACCGGCGATTCCATCACCGTCGCGCCGGCGCTGACCTTGACCGACAAAGAGTATCAGATGATGCGCAACGCCTCGATCGCGGTGCTGCGCGAGATCGGCGTCGAGACGGGCGGCTCCAATGTGCAGTTCGCCGTCAACCCGGCCGATGGCCGCCTGGTGGTGATCGAGATGAACCCGCGCGTCTCGCGCTCGTCCGCGCTCGCCTCGAAGGCGACCGGCTTCCCGATTGCCAAGGTCGCGGCAAAGCTTGCCGTCGGCTACACGCTGGACGAGCTGGAGAACGACATCACCGGCGGCGCGACGCCGGCCTCGTTCGAGCCGTCGATCGACTATGTGGTGACCAAGATCCCGCGCTTCGCCTTCGAGAAATTCCCCGGCGCCGAGCCGGTGCTGACCACCGCCATGAAGTCGGTCGGCGAGGTCATGGCCATCGGCCGCAGCTTCCAGGAATCGCTGCAGAAGGCGCTGCGCGGACTGGAAACCGGCCTCACCGGCCTCGACGAGATCGAGATCCCCGGCCTTGGCTCGGCAGACCACGTCGACGACCGCAACGCCATCCGCGCCGCGCTCGGCACGCCGACGCCCGATCGGCTGCGCATGGTGGCGCAGGCGATCCGCATGGGTACCTCGCTCGAAGACGTGCACGCCATGTGCAAGATCGACCCATGGTTCCTCGAGCAGATCGCCGGCATCATCGCCATGGAAGAGCGCATCCGCGAGCACGGCCTGCCGCAGGACGCGCCGAACCTGCGCATGCTGAAGGCGATGGGCTTTTCCGACGCACGCCTCGCGTCGCTGACCAGAACCGACGCCGAAGTCATTCAGAAGACCAGGCAAAAGCTCGGCGTTCATCCGGTCTATAAACGCATCGACACCTGCGCCGCCGAGTTCGCCTCGCCGACCGCCTATATGTACTCGACCTATGAGACGCCCTTCGCCGGCGAGCTCGCCAATGAGGCGCGTGTGTCGTCGCGCAAGAAGGTCGTCATCCTCGGCGGCGGCCCGAACCGCATCGGCCAGGGCATCGAGTTCGACTATTGCTGCTGCCATGCCGCCTTTGCGCTGCGCGATGCCGGCTTCGAGGCGATCATGGTCAACTGCAACCCGGAGACCGTGTCGACCGACTACGACACGTCCGACCGGCTCTATTTCGATCCGCTGACGCCGGAGGACGTGCTGGAGATCCTGCGCGCCGAGCAGGCCTCCGGGGAACTGGTCGGCGTCATCGTCCAATTCGGCGGCCAGACACCGCTGAAGCTGGCCGACGCGCTGGAGAAGGCCGGCATCCCGATCCTCGGCACTTCGCCCGACATGATCGACCTTGCGGAAGATCGCGACCGCTTCCAGAAGCTGTTGCACAAGCTCGGGCTCACCCAGCCGAAGAACGGCATTGCCTATTCGGTCGAGCAGGCGCGCCTCGTCGCTGCCGAGCTCGGCTTCCCGCTGGTGGTGCGCCCGTCCTATGTGCTCGGCGGCCGCGCCATGCAGATCATCTACAATGAAGGCATGCTGCAGACCTACCTGCTCGACACCGTGCCCGGCCTGGTGCCGGAGGACATCAAGCAGAAATACCCGGCCGACAAGACCGGCCAGATCAACACGCTGCTCGGCAAGAACCCGCTTTTGTTCGACACTTATCTCACCGGCGCCACCGAGGTCGATGTCGACTGCCTTTGCGACGGCAAGGAGACCTTCGTCTCCGGCATCCTGGAGCACATCGAGGAGGCCGGCATCCATTCGGGCGACAGCGCCTGCTCGTTGCCGGTATATTCGCTGCAGCCGGACCTCGTCGACGAGCTGGAACGCCAGACCGCCGCACTTGCCCGGGCGCTCAATGTCGGCGGCCTGATGAACGTGCAATACGCCATCAAGGACGGCACGGTCTATGTGCTTGAGGTCAACCCCCGCGCCTCGCGCACCGTGCCCTTCGTCGCCAAGACCATCGGCCGTCCCATTGCGAAAATCGCCGCCCGCATCATGGCCGGCGAGACGCTGGAAAACGCCTTCGCGCATTACGGCGCCATGCCTGACGCGCGCAATCCCGGCCATATCGCGGTCAAGGAAGCCGTCTTCCCCTTCGCCCGCTTCCCCGGCGTCGACATATTGCTCGGGCCGGAAATGCGCTCGACCGGCGAGGTCATGGGCCTCGACCGCGACTTTGCGCTGGCCTTCGCCAAGAGCCAGCTAGGGGCGGGTGTTGATCTCCCCCGCGCGGGCACGCTGTTCGTCTCGGTGCGCGACGAAGACAAGAAGGGGATTCTGCCCGCCGTAAAACGCCTCGCCGAGCAGGGCTTCAAGGTGCTTGCCACTTCCGGCACCGCCCGCTTCCTCGCCGAAAACGGCGTGACGGCGGAAAAGATCAACAAGGTGCTCGAAGGCCGCCCCCACATCGAAGACGCCATCCGCAATCGCCAGGTCCAGATCGTCTTCAACACCACCGATGGCCAGAAGGCCGTGTCGGACTCGAAGTCGCTGCGGCGGGCGACACTGATGCAGAAGGTGCCTTACTACACGACGCTGTCGGGCGCTGCGGCCGTGGCCGAGGCGATCGCGGCGCTGCGCGCGGGAAACCTCGAGGTTCGGCCGCTGCAGGAGTATTTTGGGTGAGGGCAACTTTGGCAGGGTAAGGAACATCACCAATTTAAAGGGATAATGTTTAGGTAATTGCTTTCACAGAGGCGCAGTTTAGTTCGCGGCGAGCGCATCCACAGAGCCAGCTTGCGGGAATTCTCCAAGATATTGGAGCGATGCCGCCACCATTGCGCTCTACGGCGCCCCCCTCTGTCCTGCCGGACATCTCCCCCACAAGTGGGGAGATCACCCGTCATCGCGGCTTTTCGCCAATCGCCAACGGTGCAGGATCGGCGAGGCGGCGAAGCTGCCAATCTCCCCCCAAGTGGGGGAGATGTCCGGCAGGACAGAGGGGGGCGCGCCGTAGAGCGCGACTTCGTGCCCGTTCATCTCAGCGCATTTTGGTACCGGCACCGATTAGCAACTCCGGAACCCTCGCTTCCCCGCATTCTGCCCGTAGGCTAAAAATCTGCGATGGATGACATGTCCGCAGACGAAATCGACCTGCGCTGCCCGCAGGTGGTCGCCGACAACGCCGCCAAGGGGCTGCGCCTGCGCAAGCAGTTCGGCCGCGGCGGCACCCAGATCGGCGTCGCGAGGGCGACGGAGTTGAAGAACCGCAAGAACCTTTCACCCTCGACCATCCGCCGCATGGTCAGCTATTTCGCCCGCCACGAGGTCGTCAAGCGCGGCAAGAACTACGGCAACGAGGAAAATCCCTCTGCCGGCTACATCGCCTGGCTGCTGTGGGGCGGCGACGAAGGCCGCGCCTGGGCGCTGGAGATGAAGAAGAAGGTCGGCAGCGCGCCGGACATCTGAGCAGCAAGCGGTTCTTCATGGAATTGC
>NZ_RZSF01000413.1:0-4834 GCF_004023325.1 Mesorhizobium sp. M1A.F.Ca.ET.072.01.1.1
GACGGGGAGAGGGGGCCGCCAGCGTTTGAGCTTGTGCCTTCTCCCCGTCCTTCACGGGGAGAAGGTGCCGGCAGGCGGATGAGGGGCAGCGCCGACGTGAAAACATAAATGCGCTCATACCTTCAGCCCTGCCGCCGCTTCGCGTTCGGCCAGCCGGTAGATCTGGTCGCGTCCGCGTAGATAAGGATCCGGCCATTTGACGCCGCGATCGCCGAGGGCGACCGCCGCATGCAGCGTCCAATAGGGATCGCTGAGATGCGGCCTGGCCAGCGCCACCAGATCGGCGCGTCCGGCCATCAGGATCGAGTTGGCGTGGTCCGGCTCGTAGATGTTGCCGACCGCCATCGTCGCCATGCCGACCTCGTTGCGGATGCGGTCGGAGAACGGCGTCTGGAACATGCGGCCATAGACCGGCTTGGCGGCGATCGTGGTCTGGCCCGCTGAGACGTCGCAGAGATCGACGCCGGTTTGATGCAGAAGCTTGGCGATCTCGACCGCATCGGCCGGCGTGACGCCTTCGATGCCCACCCAGTCATTGGCCGAGATGCGCACCGAGATAGGCTTTTCGGCCGGCCACACGGCGCGCACCGCGTGGAAGATCTCCAGCGGATAGCGCATGCGGTTCTCCAGCGAGCCGCCATAGTCGTCGGTGCGCCTGTTGGTCAGCGGCGTGATGAAGGCGGAGAGCAGATAGCCATGCGCGGCATGGATCTCCAGCATGTCGAAGCCGCAGCGCTCGGCCATCTCCGCCGCGGCGACGAACTGGTCGCGCACAACGTCCATGTCGGCGCGGTTCATCGCCTTCGGCACCTGATTCTGTGGCGACCACGGCACGGCTGAAGGCGCCATCACCGGCCAGTTGCCGGAGGGCAGCGGCTCGTCCGTTCCTTCCCAGCCGAGGCGGGTCGAGCCCTTCGGGCCTGAATGGCCGATCTGGGCGCAGATCTTGGCTTCGGTCTCGGCGTGGACGAAATCGACCAGCCGCTTCCAGGCGACCTCATGCTCGGGCTTGTAGAAGCCGGTGCAGCCAGGGGTGATGCGTCCCTCCGGGCTGACGCAAGTCATCTCGATATAAACGAGCCCGGCCCCGCCCTTGGCGCGCTCGGCATAGTGGGCGAAATGCCAGTCGGTCGGGCAGCCGTCGACCGCCTTGTACTGGGCCATCGGCGAGACGACGATGCGGTTCGTGAGCGCCATCTCGCGCAGTCTGAATGGCGCGAACATCGGCGCGCGGCGCAGCATGTTGCCGCCGGCGCCGGCCTTGCGCTGGAACCATTCCTCCGCGCCCGCCAGCCATTCGGCATCGCGCAGACGAAGGTTCTCGTGGCTGATGCGCTGCGAGCGGGTGAGCAGCGAATAGTTGAATTGAACTGGATCCAACCCGAGATAACGTTCGACTTCCTCGAACCATTCGAGCGAGTTGCGCGCCGCCGATTGCAGTTTCAGCACCTCGGTGCGGCGAGCATCTTCGTATTTGCGGAAGGCCGCTTCGAGGTCGGACTCGGACTCGACATAGTCGGCGAGCGCGACGGCGCTCTCCAGGGCCAGCTTCGTGCCGGATCCGATCGAGAAATGCGCCGATGCCGCCGCGTCGCCCATCAGCGCCAGATTCTTGTAAGACCAGCGCTCGCAAAGCACGCGCGGGAAGTTGATCCAGGCCGAACCTCTGATGTGATTGGCATTGGTCATCAGCGAATGGCCGCCGAGATGCTTTTCGAAAATGCGCTCGCAGACAGCGATCGATTCCTGCTGCGTCATCGCGCCGAAACCGAAGGCAGCCCAGGTCTGTTCGCTGCATTCGACGATGAAGGTCGCGGTCTCGCTGTCGAACTGGTAGGCATGCGCCCACACCCAGCCATGCTGCGTCTTTTCGAAGATGAAGGTGAACGCGTCGTCGAATTTCTGCGTGGTGCCGAGCCACACGAACTTGCATTTGCGCGTGTCGATGTCGGGCTTGAAAACGTTGGCGAAGGTGGCGCGCGACTTCGAGTTCAATCCGTCGGCCGCAACGACAAGGTCGTGCGTTTCCATGAACGGCCTGGGATCGGAAATCTCGGTCTCGAACATCATCTTGATGCCGAGCTCGCGCGCTCTGCGCTGGAGCAGAATTAAAAGCCGCTTGCGGCCGATGCCGCAGAAGCCGTGGCCGGTCGACACCGTGCGCACGCCGTCATGAATGACGGCGATGTCGTCCCAGTAGGCAAAATGCTTCCTGATCCAGACCGCGCTGACAGGGTCGTTCCTGGTCAGGTTCTCCAGCGTTTCGGCCGACAGCACCACACCCCAGCCGAACGTATCGTCGGGGCGGTTGCGCTCGTAGACCGTCACGTCATGCGCGGCGTCGCGCAGCTTCAGCGAGATGGCAAAATAGAGGCCGGCCGGTCCGCCGCCGAGAACCGCAACCTTCATGTCTTGCGATCTCCTCTAGAGCAATTCCAGGGAAAGTGCGTAGCGGTTTCCCGTCCGGAATTGCGTCAAACGCTCAATGGGCATCAGGGACCGCCGAGGGGCCGGCGGTTCCAACATCAGTATCGCGCCTGCCGGCAATTATTTCAAGCTTAAAGTTTCATAATTGAACAATTGCGGCGCGATCAGCTCACTTGGCTGGATCTTTGGGACTCCACAGCACAGTCTCGGCGCCTTTCTCGTAAGCCATGCCGTCGGGATAGCTGATCGCTTCCAGCTGCAGTCCCCAGGGCGCCTGGAAGTAGAGGATGGTTTGACCGGCGGCCGGTCCTTCTTTGACCGGCAGAGGACCCATCCTGGTCTTCACGCCCTTGGCATCGAGATAGGCCTTCGCGGCGGCGACATCGTCGACATAGAAGGCAATATGGAAGCCGCCGATGTCGCTGTTCTTCGGCGTCAGGTCCTTCTGGTCGGGCGCGGTGTATTTGAACAATTCGATGTTCGATCCATAGCCGCAGCGTACCAGGGTGATTTCCTCGATTACCGCTTTTGGATCGACGCCGAGCAGGTCCTGCATGAAGGTGCCCTTGTCGTCGGCGAACGGCCCGAAGGACATCGCCTTCTTGCAACCGACCACATTGGTGAAGAAGTCGACGGCCTGCTTCATGTCGGGCACGGTGACGCCGGTATGGTCGTGGCCGCGCATGCCGGGGATCGAGTCGGCCGAAGCCGTTCCCATTGAGCCGAACAGGATTGCGCCGACCATTGCGCCGCTTGTTGCGTATCTCATGTCAACCTCCATTGGCGGGCTGACTTTGCTCCCATGCACAACCGAGGCCCGCTGTTCGGTGTGCGGACAAGGTTTGCCTTTCTCATGCCGGTGCCTTTGCAGGCGGCTGCAGCCAGTCCGCATCGATCTCAGGCAGCGGGATGGCAGCGAGCAGGTCGCGCGTGTAAGTCTCCTTCGGATTGTCGAAGAGCGCGTCGGTTGCGCTGGCTTCGACGATCCTTCCCTCGCGCATGACGATGACTTGCCGGCAGAGCCGCCGGATCACCGACAGATCATGGCTGATGAAGGCGACCGTCAGCCCCATCTCGGCCGCGAGCTTTTCCAGCAGCGTCAGGATCTGTGCCTGCGTCGAGACGTCGAGGCCGGAGACGATCTCGTCGGCCAAAACGAATTTCGGCGACAGCGCCAGCGCCCGTGCGATGCCGACGCGCTGGCGTTGCCCGCCGGACAGCTCGTGGCGGTAGCGGCCGGCAAAACTCTGCGGCAGGCCGACACGCTGCAGGGCTTCCGCCACGCGCTCCTTCAGCCGGTCGCCAAGCCCGTTCTGCCTCAAGGGTGCCGCGATAATGTTGAAGATGGTGTGCCGCGGGTTGAGCGAAGACATCGGGTCCTGGAAGATCATCTGCAGGTCGCGACGCAGCGGTCTGAGCTCCGCTTCCGAAAGATGGCCGATGTCTCGCCCTTCGAAGCTGATCGAGCCGGCGCTCGGCTCGATCAGCCGCACCAGCGCGCGGCCGAGCGTCGACTTGCCGGAACCGGATTCGCCGACGATGCCGGTCACCGATCCCTTGGGCAGGTCGAAGTCCAGTCCTTTGAGGATCTCGGCCAGTGGCGCCCGGCCGATCAGCGGCTTGCGCGTCATGTCGGGCAGCGCCACCTTCAGCCCGCGGACGGAAAACAGCGGCTCAGCCATGGCTTGGCCTCCACGCCCTGTCGGCGCCCGCGATCTCGTCCGCGAGCCCGGCCAGCACGGTTTCGTTCACCGGCTTCAGCGATGCGTAGGGATCGGTATAGCGCGGCGTCGCCGCGATCAGCGCCCGCGTGTAGGGGTGCTGCGGCGATGCGAAGAGGTCGGCGGTCGCGGCTTCTTCGACCACCTTGCCGGCATAGAGCACCGACACTTTCTGGCTGATCTTGGCGACGACACCGAGATCGTGCGTGACGAACAGAAGCGCCGTGCCGTGGTTGCGCTGCAATTGCGCGATGAGGCGCAGGATCTGCTTCTGCACGGTCACGTCCAGCGCCGTCGTCGGCTCGTCGGCGACGATCAGTCTGGGCTCGGCGGCGAAGGCGGCCGCGATCAGCACGCGCTGGCGCATGCCGCCCGAGAGCTCGTGCGGATAGCATTTCAGAACACGTTCGGGCTCGCGGATCTGCACCTCTTGGAGCAACTGCCGGATACGCTCGTCTGCCTTTTCACCGCTCCAGCCGAGGATGCGCACCAGCCGGTCGGTCGTCTGCGGGCCGATGCGGCGCGACGGGTTGAGTGCGGTGAGCGGGTCCTGTGGGATCAGCGCGCTACGCGCGCCGATCAGCGTCCGCCGCGCCTTCGCATCGAGGCGGCCGAGACTCTCGCCCTCGATCAGCATCTCGCCTTCGACGATGCGCACGCTTTTCGGCAGCACGCCGAGCACCGCC
>NZ_RZSF01000414.1:0-4808 GCF_004023325.1 Mesorhizobium sp. M1A.F.Ca.ET.072.01.1.1
CGCCGGCCGGGCCGCGCGGCGCCGGCGAAGCGGTCGATCTCGGTAAGCAGCCGCGCCTGCTTCGCGTCCGCCGCCGCGATCTGCGCGGCAAGATCGTCGGCAAAGGCGATCTCGCGGTTGGCTATGCCGAGCACGCGGCCGGTGAGCTCGACACCGAGCGCCTGCAGCGTGGCAAGGTCGACATCGGCCTTGTCCGGTCGCCCGGCGAGCTGCAGCGAGGGCTGCCGCCTGGCGCTCTCGGGATTGGCGAGCCCGTCGAGCGGCTGGGCCATCACACCCATCTGACAGAGCCAGAAGAAGATGTCCTTGCCGCGCCACAGTCTCGGCAGGCGCGTATGCTTGCCGACGGACAGCATCACACGCCGGCCGGCGCGCGCGAGCTCGTCGGCGATCTGCACGCCGGAAGATGAGGCGCCGACGATCAGCACCTCGCCGGGTGGCAACTCGCCAGGGGAACGATATTGTGAAGCGTGGATATTCAGCGGTCCGCCTCTGGTCTCGGACACAAAGGGCATCATCGACCGGTCGCAATGCCCCGTCGCCACCACTACGACCCTGGCCGACCAGTCGCCGGCGCCGGTGGCGAGCGCGAAGCCGCCGCCGGTCCGCCTGCAGGAGGTGACCTCGACGCTGCATTCCACCGGCACCTGCCAGCGGCTTGCATAGGTTTCGAGATCATGGACGAACACGTCCTTTGTCCTGAAGCCGTCGGGGTCCGGGCCCTCATAGGGCGAGCCGGGCAGGCCGTTCAGCCAGTTCGGCGTCAACAGCCTCAGCGATCGCCAGCTCTGCGTGCGCCAGCGCTCGCCGATGCGGCCGCGCTCCAGCACGACATGGTCGATTCCGGCGCGGCCAAGGCAATGGCTGAGCGCAAGCCCGGCCTGCCCGCCGCCGATGATGACGACGTCAGCATGTTTCATGGCTCTGTTCCGAGGCCCTGGGGAGAGACGGTCCGGATTTCTCCGAACCGTCGCTTCAGCTAACGCATTTCGCCCAGAAGTGTGCAGCGGTTCTGGGACAACGACATGCGTCAAAACAAAGAATTAAGGCGCGTCGCCTGAACCGTTTCCAGGACGACGCGCTTTAGTTCACTGGATGGTCTTGATGCCGACCGTGACCGGCACGCCGTTGGTCAGTACGTCGAACACGGCCGAGCGTGCGCGGGCCTGCTCGACCAGCTGCTCGAGCTTCTCGGCCGGCGCGTCGCCCTCGACCTCGAACGACACCTGGATGTTCTGGAAGCCGTTGCGTACCTCGTCCGAGATGCCGAGGATGCCGCGCAGGTCGATGTCGCCGTCGACCGAGCACTTCACCGTGGTGAGCTTGATGCCGCGCGCGGCGGCGATGTTGGCGAGCCCCGCCATCAGGCAGCTCGCCAGCCCATGCAGCAGCCACTCGACAGGGGTCGGGGCGTTGTCGGCGCCGCACAGGATCGCCGGATGGTCGCTGTCGGCATAGAAGGGCTTCTCGTGCTTCTGCTCCTGGCCGGCACCGTGGAAGCCATGCATGACGCTCTTGCTGTGGGTGCCTTCGATCCATTCGTTGTGGGCGCGGAACTGGAATTTCGCCAGCTCCGGCTGACCGGCGACGAAATTGATGGTCGCCAGGAGGTTCGGTGTGTCGACGCCATTGAGCGGAACGCGGGCAGGTTTGGTGCTGGGTTGCATGTGACTACTCCGAAGGTTGCTTTGCGGCTTGGTTGCCGTGACGGTTTCCTTTTTGACGCCGATGCGTTTGAACGAGAGTGGATGGCAGCGTGGAATTTCTGGTGCGCCCACCGTGGAAATTGCATCGCCCGTTTCATTGGGGCGGGCAGCCCGCGACCGGCTCCAGTGCCGGCAATGCTTCGCGCCGGAACGCGAAAACCCCGGCGAGCCGGGGTTTTCACCAGCCTTCCGGCCGGCCGCCGATGCAGTGGTTCATCCGCTTCAGGCGTCCGTCCTGCCGGCTGCGGCGAGCGCGGCGCGCGTGGACGTGTAGTGCTCGATCTGCGAGCGGCTGATGCCCATGTCTTTGAGCAAATAGTCCGGCATGGCGCGCAGCGCGGCGCGATCGCTGCGCATCCGCATGGCGTGATAGGCCAGCCGCAATCCGCGGCGGGCAGAGCCGAACAGGTTGAAGCCCGTGCGGTCGGTTTCGTACTGCAAACGATCCATCGTCGTCATTGTCGTCTCCATTGTTGCGAGCGCGTTCATTCGCGCCGTCGATGGGGACAATGACGTAGGGGCGAGGGAGCCAGCGTTGGAGGCGACGTCGAAATTGCCGTGGAATCGTGAGGAGGGAGATTACCCGCTCCGCTGCCCTCATTGGACTTGCCCCGGCACAACCCCATATTGAATCCCAAGGAGCTTTGAGGCGTGAAACTCGCGCGGGTGGCCCTTCTGGCAGCGGCTTTCATGGCCGCCGCGGCGGTTTTCCCCTTCTCCTCGGCCGAAACGGCGGGGGAGAGGATGGCCTTGAGCATCGCGATTGACGGCGCCATCGGTCCGGCGAGTTCGCGCCAGCTCAAGGAAGCGCTCAAGACCGCGGCCGAGCGCAACGCCGGGGCTCTCATCCTTCAGCTCGACACGCCCGGCGGCCTCGTCACCTCGATGCGCGAGATGATCGCCGATATCCTGGCGTCCCCCGTTCCCGTCATCGGCTATGTCGCGCCCGCCGGCGGTCATGCGGCGAGCGCCGGAACCTATATCCTTTACTCGACCCATGTCGCGGCGATGGCGCCCGGTACCAATCTGGGCGCCGCGACGCCGGTCGAGATCGGCGGGCTGCCCTCGCTTCCCGGCGGTGAGAAGGACGACAAGGACACCGGGAAGCCAGCCGGGGACCCGATGATGGCCAAGGCGACCAACGACGCGGTGGCGCTGATCCGCTCCCTCGCCGAACTGCGCGGGCGCAATGGCGACTGGGGCGAGAAGGCGGTTCGCGAGGCGGCGAGCCTCTCGGCAAGCGCGGCGCTGCAGCAACATGTCATCGACTTCGTCGCCCGTGACAAGGCGGAGCTGCTGCAGCTCGCCGACGGCCGCACCGTCGACGTGGCCGGCAAGAAAGAGGTGCTGGCGACGAAGGGCCTGGCCGTCGAGGTCCTGGATCCCGGCTGGTTCATCCGGCTTCTCGCGGTCATCACCGATCCGAACGTTGCCGTCCTCCTGATGCTGATCGGCTTCTACGGCATCGTCTTCGAGGTCACGAGCCCAGGTGCGGTGGCGCCTGGCGTCATTGGCGCCATCTGCCTCGTCCTCGGCCTCTACGCGCTCGATCTCTTGCCGATCAACTATACCGGTCTCGCCCTGATGCTGCTCGGCGTCGCCTTCCTCATCGTCGAGGCTTTCAGTCCGACAGTGGTGCTGGGTGTCGGCGGCGCGGCCGCCTTCCTGCTCGGCGCGGCCATGCTGCTCAAGGTCGCGGGGCCGGGCTTCGCCATATCGTGGGCGGTCATCGGCCCCGCCGCGGCGCTGACGCTGGGCCTCGCGCTGCTGGCCGGCAGCTATCTGTGGGCAGCGCGCCGCAATCCGCCGCGCGTCGGCGGCGGGGCCATGCACGGTCTTTCCGTGGACGTTCTCGACTGGGAAGGCGGAGAAGGTCATGTGCTGGCGCTCGGCGAGCGCTGGCGCGCCAAGGCCGAGGAGCCGATCGCGCCCGGAGATCGTGCTGAGGTGACCGCCGTCAGCGATCTCGTGCTGACGGTGCGGCGGCGTGGTGCAGGTCACAACGGAGCGGGAAACGACGGAGCAAAACAATGACGCTCGGCTATGTCGCCTATCTGATCCTCGCGCTGCTGGTGATCATGTTCCTGTCGGCGGCGATCCGCATCCTGAGGGAATATGAGCGCGGCGTCGTCTTCACGCTCGGCCGCTTCACCGGGGTCAAGGGGCCCGGCCTCATCCTGCTCGTTCCCTTCATCCAGCAGATGGTGCGCGTGGACCTGCGCGTTGTGGTGCAGGACGTGCCGCCGCAGGACGTCATCTCGCGCGACAATGTCTCGGTCAAGGTCAACGCGGTGCTCTATTTCCGCATCGTCGACGCCGAGCGGGCGATCATCCAGGTCGAGGATTTCATGACCGCCACCAACCAGCTGGCGCAGACCACGCTGCGTTCGGTGCTCGGCAAGCACGAGCTGGACGAGATGCTGGCCGAGCGCGACAAGCTCAACAGCGACATCCAGGACATCCTCGACCAGCGCACCGACGCCTGGGGCATCAAGGTCTCCAATGTCGAGATCAAGCATGTCGACCTCAATGAGAGCATGGTTCGGGCCATCGCCAAGCAGGCAGAGGCCGAGCGGCTGCGGCGCGCCAAGGTCATCAACGCCGACGGCGAGCAGCAGGCGGCGGCCAAGCTGGTCGAGGCCGGCCGCATGCTGGCGGCCGAACCGCAGGCCATGCAGCTGCGCTATTTCGAGGCCCTGCACGACATCGCCGGCGAGCGCTCATCGACCGTGGTCTTCCCGCTGCCGGTGGATCTGCTTAGCCAGTTTTTGAAGGGCCAGAGCCAGGGCAGGTGATCTCCCCCCTCGAGGGGGAGATGCCCGGCAGGGCAGAGGGGGTCGGTCCGACTGGACTCGGCCTATTGCGACGGTTGTAGGTTGGCGCCCCACGCGCGGCGACCCCCTCTGTCGCCTTCGGCGACATCTCCCCCTCGAGGGGGGAGACAAGGCCGGCGCTAAATCAACTTCTCCAGCGTAATCGGCAGATCCCGCACCCGCTTCCCGGTGGCGTGGAACACCGCATTGGCAATCGCCGGCGCCACGCCGACGATGCCGAGCTCGCCGACGCCCTTGCCGCCCAGCGCCGAGGAATGCGGGTCGGGGA
>NZ_RZSF01000415.1:0-4796 GCF_004023325.1 Mesorhizobium sp. M1A.F.Ca.ET.072.01.1.1
TACACGCTCTTTGCGGTGGCGATCATGTGCCAGAGCGCCACCGCAAAGAGCGTGTAAGCGCCGAGCCGGTGCACGAACTGCACAGTCTTGGGGTTCTCGAAGAAATTCAGCCAGGCGGGTTTCAAGAGCAGGAGATCGGCCGGGATCACCTTGCCGTCCATCAGCGGCCAGGTGTTGTAGGAGAGGCCGGCGTGGAGGCCGGCAACCAGGCCGCCGAGATAGATCTGGATCATTGCCAAGAGCACGATCGCGCCGGCAAGCCGCTGGGTCGAGCGGTCGGCGGTGCGCTCGGAGTGCGGCGCCAATCCTCGCGCGACAACCATGGTGGCGGTGAAGATTAGCGCCGCGAGCGTCAGATGCGTCGCCAGCCGGTACTGGCTGACCGAGACACGGTCGACCAGACCCGAGGCCACCATCCACCAGCCGATGGCGCCCTGCAGGCCGCCGAGCAGAAGTATACCTAGAAGCTTCGGCCCGAGGCCGCGTTCGATGCGCCCCGTCGCCCAGAAGAACAGCAGCGGCAAGGCGAAGACCGCGCCGGCGGTGCGGGCGAGGATGCGGTGCACCCATTCCCACCAGAAGAGCGACTTGAACGCATCTAGGCTCATGCCCTTGTTGAGCTCTGTATATTGGGGGATCTGCTGGTAGCGCTGGAACTCTTCCTGCCATTCGGCATCGTTGAGCGGCGGGATCACGCCGTGGATCGGCTGCCATTCGGTGATCGACAGGCCGGAACCGGTGAGCCTTGTGGCGCCGCCGACCAGCACCAGCGCGGCCAGCACGACCAGCACAAAATAAAGCCAGCCGCGCACCAGCGCGCGGTTGTGCAGATCGCGGTCGCGGGCGGCGTATGGGGCCGTGGTGGTTATGGCGGCCATGGGAGTTTCCCGGCAGTTGAAATCGCGGGATTGGTGGACCATGGCCGCCCGGCTGGCAAGACCGGACAGCGCGGCACGCCGTCGCGCCGGCCCGCGGCGGTTGCGCCCGCTCCCCGATCGGCCTAAGCGAGGCGGGTCAACGGGACCGCGACATGCCCATTCGCCTGAAAAAGCTGATCGGAACCATCCTGCTGGTGGCGCTGGTCGTCATCTACGCGCTGATCGCCTCGGCCATCGCGGTCACAAGGCTCGCCGAATACGGCTCCCTGGCGCATTTCCTGTTCTTCCTGCTCAGCGGCCTGCTCTGGGTGCTGCCGGCGATGGGCATCATCAAATGGCTGATCTTGGAGCCGCCTCAGAAGGGCTGAGCGCGGCCGCGCCAACGCTAACGTGATTCATACGTGATTGCGCCTTGGGAGTAACTTGCCTGGCTTGACCGCATGGCAGGGAGGGCTTGCGTCATGCCAAAAGCCTCGTTCGCGGGATTGATCCTGATCATCGCCTGCATGGCGGCCTCGATGGCAGCCGCCGAAATCATCAACGTGTCGGACGATCATGGCGGCAGCGTCGCCGCGTACAGCCAGCGCTGGAAGGGGCTCGCCGCGCGCGGCGTCAATGTCCGCATCGTCGGCAAATGCCAGTCGGCCTGCACGGTGCTGCTCGGTTATATTCCCCGCAGCCGCATCTGCGTGATGCCTGCGGCAAGCTTCGGCTTCCATCTGGCGCACCGCACCGACATGACCGCCGTCTTGTGGAATGCCTATGCTGCCGACATCCGAGGCTGGATCAACGCGCATGGCGGGCTTGCGTCACAGCTCAAATGGATGAGCGCGCCGGACACCTACCGCTATTTCCACAGATGCTGACGCCCCTTCGGGCTAAATGGTCACGACCATCTTGCCGGCATTGGCAAGCGGCGTCGTCACACCCGACAGCATCGTGCGGATATGGGCGACGCTCTGGTAGCGGCCGTTGACGGAGATGCGCGGCAGCGCATGCAGGAAGCCGGCATGCTCGGCTCTCAGGACGCCATGCCGGGTTGTCACCGCCGAGACATAGCCGGCATCACGAGCGAAGCCGACCTCGCGGCAGCCAACCGCGCTGGGATAACCGTAGGGGTAAGCGAAGTGGCGCGGCTCTGCGCCCAGCCGTTCCATGAGGATACGGTGGACGTCGCCGATCTCGTGACGCGCTTCCGCCTCGGACAACCGCTTAAGGTTGCGGTGGTTGACGGTGTGCGCGCCGATCGTCACCAGCGGATGGGCGGCCACCCTGCGAATCTCATCCCAGCTCATCAGGGTGCCGGGGCGGCCGGTGCCGAGCTCGATGCAGTTGGAGCGCGCCAGTTCACGCAGCGCGGCGCCCTGTTCTTCCTCGGGGACCTCTAGGGTCAACCATGCGTTCAGCCTTGCAATCGTCTGGATCTTTCGGCCGGGTGTCGAGCAATCGACGACCGTCGATCCTCTCTTCGTCTTCAGCGTCAGGTGCGAGCCGGTGTCGACGATATCCTCGATGACTTCCCACCACAGGTCGACGGCACCGTCGATCAGGCCGGGCGCGACATAGATGGTGATCGGCGCACCGTGCTTCTCCAATACCGGCAGCGCCTCCGTCATGTTGTCGCGATAGGCATCGTCGGCGGTGATGGTGGCGAACTGGCCGTGTTTGCCGCCCGCTTCGATGCGCTCGATCGCTTCATCAAGGGTAACAAAGGCATAGCCCCTTCCCTTCATGTCGGCGATCAGCTTGTCGAGGAAGGCAGGGGCGATGTTCAGATGGCGATTGACGCTGTTCGGCTTCTCGGGCGTCGCGGTCACGCGATGCAACATCAAGATGGCACCGATGCCGCCGACAAACGGCTTCGCCAGCGGAGCGAGACCGGTGTAGCGGGCAACGTTCAACGCCAGCTTCCGGATTGCTTCGGCCCCGTCGATCATTCCTTCACCTTTTGCGCCTAGGCTCATCCAAGGACTTGCGCCTACGCGAACCCCAGGTTGCAACCAATACGTCTTAAGGATTGAGGGATGGTTGACGCCGCCGCGTCATTTGACGGCAATCTCGTCGCGGCCAACGAAGCGCCGGCACGTGCGCCTGCCTCGAGCCGAGGCAGACTGACGGCGGCGGTGACCGACGGCACCGGTCTTGCGGGCTATGCAGAATTCTGCGCTTCGGCGCTGTTTGCTCCGGCGCAGAGCGCGTCCTGGGTGAGCAACTGGACGGCCCAGACCAAAGCCGATATGGCGGTCGCCACGCTAAGCATAGAGGGTCGACCGGCTCTTTCGCTGGCGCTGGAAGTGGTCCGAAACGGCCCGTTCCGCGTCGCTCGTTTCACCGGCGGACGTCATGCCAACGGCAATTTCCCCGCAACCGACCCGCGGCTTTTGCCTGCTGTAAACGGTCCTGCGATCCGCTCCCTGCTCTCGTCAATCGCCACGGCACGGCCCGACATCGACCTCGTTTCACTGGAGCGGCTGCTACCCGATCTCGACGGCACCGCCAACCCGCTAGCCGCGTTGCCCAATTTTGCGAGCCCTAACCTTGCGCTGGCCGTCGACCTCGATGGCGGCTTCGAGGCGCTGCTCAGCCGCGCGAGCGGCAAGCGGAAGCGCAAGAAGCACCGCTCGCAGACGCGCAAGTTCGAGGCCGTCGGCAGCTTCCGCCGTATCGAGGGGCGAAGCCGCAAGGAGGTCGACAGGTTGCTCGACGCCTTCTTCGACATGAAGCAGGCGCGCTTCGCCAAGATGGGCATCGCCAACGTGTTCGGCGATGAAGGCGTGCGCGCCTTCTTCCGGGCGCTGTTTGCCGATGCGCTTGCCGAGCAGGAGCCATCCTTCCTGCTGCACGGGCTGGAGGTAGCGGGAAAACTTCGCGCCGTTACCGGCTCCAGCCGCTCAGGCAAGCGCCTGATCTGCGAGTTCGGCGCGATCGCCGAGGATGATCTCGCCTTCACCAGCCCCGGCGACTTCCTGTTCTTCGACAACATCCAGGAAGCCTGCGAGCAAGGCTTCGACCGCTATGATTTCTCGGTCGGCGACGAGCCCTACAAGCGGCTCTGGTGCGACATCGAGGTCCAGCATTTCGAGGTGCTGATGCCGCTGACGCTGAAAGGTCGCGTGCTAGCCACAGGGTTGCGGCAAGGCGCGCGGGCGAAGGCCTTCATCAAAAATAGTCCGACGGTGTGGAAACTGACCAAGAGCTTGCGCCGGAAGGCTGCCGGACAGGCCGCCCTTATTGTTGCCGAGGACGACGCCTGACCGTCGTCCGCCAGCGCGAGACTCAAAATCCGAGCGCTTCGCGGGCGATATCTGCTCAGGCCGCCGACCGGCGTCCGGGCAACGGATCTCCCGGTTCATGGCCAACCGGCGTGACCAGCGTGACATCCGGATAACCATTCTCGATCAGCTTGACCGCCGCCTGCGTGACCTCGTCATCGGCTTCGAGCATCGACAGGAAGACTTCCGTGCCATCGCCAACCAGGCGGCCGATGCCTTGTGCGTCGGCAGGGCCGCATTCGACGACGACGAGGTCGTAAGCCGTGGTCAGCGACTGCATGATGATCGGCAGCCGGTCGGCGGCGCGCATGGCACGGATAGGATCGGCGGTACCGACCGGAATCACATGCGCGTCCGAATAGAGATCGGGATGGATGACGTCGCTGAACTGCGCCTCGGAGGCCAGCAGATTGGTGATGCCGGGAAGCAGTCCGCTGTCCAGCATCGGGCGCGAGGCGGCGCCCGAGGCGGTGAGATCGAGCAGGAGCACCCGGAGGCCCGCATCCGACACTTCGCGCGCCACCAGCACGGCGGTGGCGGCGGCCTCGTCGCCTTCCGGGGAGACAAAGATGGCGCGCGCGGCACCCGAGGCAATCAGCTTTTCCGCCGCCTTCTCGACATCGATCTCGCCAAGCCTCGGCTGCCA
>NZ_RZSF01000416.1:0-4783 GCF_004023325.1 Mesorhizobium sp. M1A.F.Ca.ET.072.01.1.1
CCCCGGAACCCAAGGCTGAAAAACCGCCCGAGCAGAAAGTCGAAAAGCCTCCAGTGCCGGAAAAGCAGCCGCCGAAGCCACCGCCGATCGCGGTGCTAAAGCCCGTTTTCCAGTACGGCAACAAGGACACCGGCCCCAGGACATCCCTGGATGGAGCCGGCAACCGGGACAACACGCCGTCGCCGGCGAAGGATAACGATACCAAGCCGCCCGCCGTGGCGAAGCCTGCACAGAAGCAATCTGCCGCGCCGGCCGATGCCGATCAGCCGGCGGATCAAAGCACGGCTGACGAGAAGCCGGTAATCGCCGCGACGGACACCGAGCCCGCCCAAAGTGACGAGAAGTCAGCCCAGGACACGGATAAACAGCAGGCAGCCAAGCAAGAGGCAGGAGCGCCAACCGCCGAAAAGCAAACAGCCGCGGCGCCGACGCCGATGGATGCCAAGAGCGGCGATAAGGTCGAGCTTCCGGCCGCGACCGAAAAGCAAAAGCCCAAGCAAGCAAATGCGCTGAAGTTCAGGCCCGCAAAGGTCTCGAAGTCCCGAAGCAAGAGCGCCGGGACGCCAGGTTCCACCAACGCCGCCGTTGCTGCGTCGCCGATCTATTCCGGCCTTCCGGGTGTTCGAAAGCTCTATTCGCAGGGCGCTACCGGCGATGCGCTGGCCACAAGCTCTATGAGCGAGGTGCCTCGCGACCAGCGGGTTGCCAACCTTTGCGGCAGCGTTTTGAACGAGGAATTGCAGGGCGCCTCCTATTCTCCGAAATGGCTGCCATCCATTCCGCTGAAGGTGGGCAATGTTCTTAACCCTCCGGTGGCCGCCTTCAGCACGGCAACCACATGGTACCGCCTAAGCTTCCGGTGCGAGGTCGACGCCGATGCGACAAGGGTCTTGTCGTTCAACTTCCGTGTCGGGGCTGAGATCCCACCCGGCGAATGGGCCGGGCTCAAATTGCCTAGTCTCCGCTAAGCTTTCCCGCGAAAGTGGGACCGGTTTCGGAGCAAGCGCATGCGTCGAACGAAGGTTCAAAGCGCGGACAGTGTCTCCGGTAGGGTAGGAGCGTTGAGAACCGGCGCCGCCTGGAAGGCTTTGGTCATTGCCCTCAGCGTCTGCGTGGTGCGGCTGGAAAGCACCGGCGGGCGCTCGGCCTCTGCCTGCGCCGCGGCATCCGCGGCCTCCTTCTTCGCCTCTTCCTCGGCCTTGGCCGCGACCTCCGGGTCGACCCAGGGATGATCGAGGCCAGGGATCGGCTTCAGATCGATGTTCTGGTGTGCATAGGCCATCAGCCGCTGCCAGACCATCGCCGGCAGCGACCCGCCGGTCATTTTGTTGGTCGGCGTGAAATCGTCATTGCCGAGCCAGACGGCGGCCGTGTAGTTTCCGGTGAAACCGACGAACCAGGCGTCTCGGTAGGACTGCGTGGTGCCGGTCTTGCCCGCGACGACGATGTCGGGAAGCTGCGCGCGCCGCGCCGTGCCGATCGCCGGCACCGCGGCCAGCATGGTGTTCATGTATTTCAGAGCTTTTTCCGACAGCACACGGTGCGGCGGCGGCGCGTCCTTGGCCCAGTCATAGACGACGTCGCCGGTGCGGGTGACGAGCTGTGTGATGCCGTGCCGGGAGCCGACGAAGCCGTTCTGCGCGAAGACGCTGTAGCCGGTCGCCTGGTCCATCACCGTCATGAGGGACGTGCCGAGCACCATGGTTTTGTGCGATTCCAGCGGCGATTCGACACCCATGGATTCGGCCATCGCCTTGATCGGCCCGATACCGAGATAGTCCTTGGCAAGCCGCACCGGCACGGTGTTGATCGACTTGGCGATTGCCGTGAGCAGCGTGACGTTTCCGGCCGAGCCGCCATTGTAATTGTGTGGCGACCAACTGCCCCAACTGACGGCGCCGCCGGAAACCACCGAGTCCGGCGTGAAGCCGTGCTCCATCGCGGTGGCATAGACATAAGGCTTGAACGACGACCCGGTCTGCCGCAGCGCCTTGGTGGCGCGGTTGAACTGGCTGGCGCCATAGTCGCGGCCGCCGACGATGGCGCGCACCGCGCCGTTGGTCTCGATCACCACCACCGCGCCCTCGGTAACGTTGTATTCCTTGCCGAACTGGCGGAGATGGAATTCGACCGACTCTTCGGCCGCTTTCTGGATATTGGCGTCGAAGGTCGTATGGGCGACCAGCGAGTGTTGGCCGGGCTTGGCGATCTTCTTGACCTCGTCGAAAGCCCAGTCCAGGAAATAGTCAGGGCTCTTCTGCTCGCCGCGGTCGACGACATCTGCCGGATGCAGCCGCGCCTGCAGCACCTGGCCCTCGGTCATGAAGCCGGCGTCGACAAGGTTGGAGAGCACCACATTGGCGCGCGCACGGGCGGCCGGCAGGTTGATGTGCGGGGCGTATTTGGTGGGCGCCTTGAACAGGCCGGCCAGCATCGCCGCCTCGGCGAGGTTCAGGTCCTTGACGCTCTTGCCGAAATAGAAATCCGCCGCCGCCTCGATGCCGAACGTGCCGCCGCCCATATAGGCGCGGTCGAGATAGAGCTGGAGGATCTCCTTCTTGGATAGGTTGGCCTCCAGCCAGAGCGACAGGAAAGCTTCCTTGATCTTGCGCTCCAAGGTGCGCTCGTTGGACAGGAACAGGTTCTTGGCCAGCTGCTGGGTGATGCTCGAGCCGCCCTGGACCACCGAGTTGGCGCGCACATTCTCGAAGATCGCGCGCGACAGGCCGAGAACGTCGATGCCGTAATGATCGAAGAAGCGGCGGTCCTCGGTCGCCAGCACCGCCTTGATAACGATGTCCGGCATCTCGTCGACCGGCACGGAATCGCGCTGGATGATGCCGCGCTGGCCGATCTCGTTGCCGTAGCGGTCGAGGAAGGTGACGGCGAAATCGCCCTGGTTGCGCCAATCGCCGGCGGTGATCTCAAACGCCGGCAAAGCCAGCGCCAACAACACCACGAAGCCGCCGGCTCCCATGGTGAATCCTTCACTCAGCACCTCGATGATGGCGCGCCGCCAGCCATGCAGGCGGAAGCGGCGGGAAAAGATGGTTGCCGCCTCCCAGAATTCGCGCGCTTTAAAGCTGATCTCGTAGAGCGAGGAATCGAGCCACGCATCGACGGCAAGAGCCGCCGAGGCGATCCGGCCTCTTCTCTTGCGTGGTTTCGAAGGAGTTGGCATTCCAGACTTCCGCCCCAATGCGCTTTCGCCCGAAAACAGCATGCGGGCAGTTTCAGGTGGCACCCTGCCAAACTATTCGACCATTTTATCACTGCTCACAAGGGCAGCGAAGCCACAGCACAAGCTTTGTTGAATGGAGGTCAATCGGCCGTGAACGGCGGGTAGTATCACCGCGCCGCGATGAAGCGCATGAAATGCGCCACATCCGCTTTGGTCGGCTCCTGGCCGGTGAAGGAGCGCAGATAGGCGGCTAGATGGCTGACGCGGGCCTCGACCGGTTCCTTGAGGTCGAGCACGTAATAGCCGATCTGCATGTAGTAGAGCACACGCGCTCGGATGAAGGCGTCCTCGTCGTCGTAGCCGTGCCGGCGGTACATGTCACGGATCGCGCTGAGGCGCTCGTCATCGGCCTGGTCGATCATCTGCCGCACGTCTGCCGAGCGCCTAGCCCATTCGCGCACGGCGAAATCGAGCCTCGGGTCGAACAGGCGCTCGTCGGCCCAGCATTCGAACACGTTCATCACGCCCATGATGATGGTTTCGGTAGGGCGCTGGGCTCGCTCGACGATCGCAGTGGTGTTGGTGTCATGCCAATGCTTGAGCAACTGGTCGAGCAGATCCTGCCGGCTTTCGAAATACCAGTAGAAGCTCGAGCGCGACACGCCGAGCTTCTGGCCGAGGGTGAGCACGCGCACGCTCTCGATGCCGTCTGAAATCAGTGTCTCGAGCGCCAGATTGATCCAGTCCGAGCGCGTGACCTTGATGTTGCCGGGAACCGGTTCGGCCTGCGGGGCGGTCATGATCATGGCCGCACAATAGGCATGGCGCGAAGCAGCGCGCAAGCGTCCTGTACACTTATGTCTAGACACTCCTGTACAGGAAGTGTATCGTAAGGCTCTCCAACGAGAGGGAGAGGCTCGTGAAATCGCATTACCGGGCAGTCGTCATCGGGGGAGGCGTGGTCGGCGCCTCGGTGCTCTATCACCTGACGCGCTTCGGCTGGAGCGACGTGGCGCTCATCGAGCGCGCCGAGCTGACGGCCGGCTCGACCTGGCACGCGGCGGCCGGCTTCCATGCGCTGAACGCAGACCCCAATGTCGCGGCGCTGCAGGACTACACGATCAAGCTCTACCGCGAGATCGAGGCCGAGTCCGGCCAGGATGCCGGGTTGCACATGACCGGTGGCGTCAACATGGCAAGCGATCCGCAGCGCTGGGAATGGCTGAAATCGGCCTGGGCGGTGTTCCAGTCGGTCGGCATCGAGACGGCCCGCCTGGTGACGCCCGAGGAGATCAAGGAGATCTGCCCGATCGTCGACGTCAGCGATGTACTGGGTGGCCTTTACGATTCCAACGAAGGCCATCTCGACCCTTACGGCACGACGCACGCCTATGCGGGCGCCGCAAAGAAGCGCGGCGCCGATGTGATCCTGCGCAACCGCGTGATCGAGATCAGCCAGCGCGCCGACGGCGGCTGGGATGTGGTTACGGAGAAGGGCGCGATTGTCGCCGAGCATGTCGTCAACGCCGGCGGCCTATGGGCCAAGCAGGTCGGCCTCATGGCAGGCGTCGACCTGCCGGTGACGCCGATGGAGCACCATTA
>NZ_RZSF01000417.1:0-4746 GCF_004023325.1 Mesorhizobium sp. M1A.F.Ca.ET.072.01.1.1
CGTTGGATGCATTTTTGGAGGAAATCGCGGCCGATGAGCTGCGGATCATCCGGTGCGCGGTTTATCCCGGCCGTTGGGCGCAATTTTCGCAAGACCATGGGCTCAACTGGCAGGTGGTCCCGTTTCGCGCGGGCGGCGCAACAGGCGTGCCCGAGAGTTCAGGGGTCTACTGCTTCATCGTGGGCAACAGTCTGGGCGGCCTGCCGCAAGTCCTATTTCCGCTATATGCCGGCGAGACCAAAAATCTGCGCAGCCGCTACATGCAATATTTGACCGAACGTACCAGCGAGCGCGGCCGCAAGCAGGTTCGAAAATTCCTGAACGTATTCTGGGGCGAAGCCGACTTCTGCTTCGCCGAGCATGAGGCCGACAAGCCGCGATTGCGAGAGATCGAACGTGCGCTTAACGACAGTCTCCTACCTCCCTATTCGCTGCGCGATTTCAGCGCTGAAGTGAAAGCAAGCCGAAATGCATGGCAATGAGTAGCGCGCTCTACCTTCCCGCCATCCAGGGCCAGTTCGGCAGCTGGCTTTATTATGCAGCGCTGATGCGGCTCGCCGATCTTCAGGAGCGGGTGCGCTATGCGCGCGAGATCCACGACAATCCCAAGCTGAGCGAGATGATCCAGCGCAGTCTCGACGACAAGACGCGCGCCCAGGACATTTCGGACTATCTGATCAAGACCCAGGACCGGTTCTTCAACTCACTAGTGGTGGGTGTCCATGGCGGCCACCCCCAATGGCACCCCTTCGACGTGAAGGTGCGCAATAACGCGCATCTCCTGTCAGATATCGACGACAAGGATCGCGAAGCGCTCGGCTATCTCGAGTTCAACGGAAAGGAAAATCTCTTCGCGCTGGACGGCCAGCACCGGCTGGCTGGCATCAGGCGCGCGCTCGAGAAGAACGCCGAGATCGGCGATGATAACGTGTCGGTCCTCTTCGTGGCGCACCAGACCGATGCCAAAGGGTTGCGGCGAACCCGCAGCCTGTTTGTGGCTATCAACAAGAAAGCGGTCCCGGTATCGAAGCGGGACATCATCGCGCTCGACGAGGTCGATCTGGCCGCTATCCTCACCCGGCGGTTCGTAGATGAGCAGGTACTCTTCAATCGAGGTCAAGTCGACATCGACCGATTCACGCCGAGCATCCCCGCCCAGGCGCCCGCGCTGACCACGATCGGTCACTTTTACGATCTCATTAAACTGGTGCTCGGCGACATCGGCGCGAGACGTGGCGACGACGAACTGAAGCTCGCCACGCGCGTCCGCCTGCCCGATCGCATTATCAACCGCTATGCGGACGAAGTCCTCGATTATCTCGAGCGGCTGATCGCGCTCGACCCCGAGCTCAACACCGCGATGCGCAGCAAGACATTCGGCGAGCTGATACCGGTGGGACGCGCCGCGCCGAAGCATCGGCTGATGTTTCGCCCGGTTGGCCTCACGATCATGATGCGGCTGATCGCCTCTATGCAGAAGGAGCATACGCTCGCCGCTGCCTTCAAGCTCGTCAAGAAGGTCCCGCTCGAGCTGACCAAAGCGCCGTTCAAGGGCGTGATCTGGGACGATCGCCGCAACCGGATGATTACCGCCAACGCCTCACTCGCCCTCGCCCTTCTCCAATATATGCTCGGGGAGCGAAAGGCCGATACGAAGCTGCGCGAACGCCTCGCCTTGGCGCAAGGTGTATCAGGCGGCAGCGTCCGCTTGCCTGCGCGGTTCAATTGATGACAGAGGCAACGGCGGGCCGGATCGTCGCCCAAATCCAGCTATCCAGTCCGCTCTCCGCGCCCACGTTACGCACGCGCGAGCTCGGGGCCGTGTTTCGCGACACAACCTCCTCGTACAAATTTTTCTGGCTGCTCGCGATCATCGATCTGCTGCCGGAATTCGATCGGCCATTGCCTGCGGCCCGGCTAGTGCAGGCAATGGTCATCCGCGCGTGGGCGGCGGTGGCACTCTTCCGCCTGTCGCTCGGCAAGGTCGATCGCCTGCAGGACTGCGTGCGCGCGCTCCAAGCAAGCTCGGGCTTGCCGGCGCGAACCTCGCCCGCGAGGCTATCGCGGGCGCTCGACGCCTGGCCGGCGCTCCCAGACTGGGTCGATGAGCTTGCTCGCTTTGTGCCCGGCCGCTTCCTCGGCACCTGGTTTCCCCAGGCGGCCCGCGCGACCCCATACGACCGGCGCGGCTCGCGCGAGCTCGTGGCAGTGTCGGATTGTGCCTTTGGCCGAGCCGATAGCGGTCCCTATCGGCTGATCGAAACGCGCGATGCGGTGCTGGTGGAGCTCGCGCCGGGCTGGCGCGATTGGCTCGGAGCGAACCGCGCGCTCGTGCTTGGCTTTGCCGAGCAGCAGCTCACCCGGTACCTTCAGGTGCGCAACCCCAATGTTCCGGGCATCGTCAACAAGCTCGAGCTGCCGCGCCGTCGCTCGCTTGGGCCGGCCCGGGCGTGGTGGGCCGAGATCATCGCTCAGGCTGGCGAGCCGGCATTAGCGGACATCTTCACCGGCGAGACACTCGATGAGCGATTCGAGGTCGATCATTTCCTGCCCTGGTCGTTCGTGGTTCATGACGAATTCTGGAATCTGGCCCCAATCGTGCCGGCCGTGAACCGCAACAAATCCGATCATCTCCCGGCGCTTGATCTGTATCTGCCGCGGCTCGCCGCGCTGCACGCCGGCGTTCTCCGCCGCCCTGGCCTTCCACGCGGCCTAGCCCAGACCTATGCCGAGTTTCTCGGCGTCGATCCACCGCAACTGATCGGGCTTACCCAGCAATGGATCGAGGATCGCTATCATCAGCTGGTCCGCCCCCTCGCACAAATCGCCGCGAATCAAGGGTTTCCGACAGATTGGTGCAGTCTCGCCGAGGCCGGTGATGCACAGGAATTTGCAGCCGAGGGTGGTGGTCAGGCCATAGGCCTGCTAGGGTCACCCGGGCGTGAGGTGAGGGGTAAAAGGTGAACATGGTTCCAGCGGACTCGCAGACGTACCGGTTTGGCGGGCACCAAAGCTTCGCGCTCCGGACCGCTTGGCTGCCCAAGGCCGCGCAAGCCATCAAAGAGGGCGACGATGTCTTCAGTGATCCGCTGCGCGGGGTAGTTCGGCTTGGCCTCGGCAAGAACATGGTCGAATCGCTGCGGATCTGGGTCGAGGCTTATGGCATCGCCACCCGTAAGGACGGCAAGTGGGCGCTCACACCCCTCGGCGAGGCGTTGCTCGGCGCCGGCGGCTATGACCGGTTCCTCGAGGACGAGCAGACGCTCTGGCTGCTCCACTGGAACATCGCCACGCTACGCGAAAATCCGTTCTTCGCCTGGGAGTTACTGATCAACCGCTGGAGCGAGCGGTTCTTCACCACGTCTGAGGTCATGACCGCGTTCGCGCACGAAGCCGAGCGAGCTGTCCGCCCGCTGTCGAGTGTCAGCGCTCGGCAGCATTTCGACGTTTGGCTGCACACCTATTTGCGCGGTCGCAACGGCCGCGGCGAGGAAGGGATTGATAGTCCCTTGTCGTCGCTCGGGCTGGTGGCGCGCGCTGGCGATCGCGAGACCGCGCAGGGTCGCCGCGAACCGGTCTTCGCCTTCGATCTCGATCCGAAGCCAATGATCAGCGACGCCCTGTTCGCCTATTGTCTCCACGACTGGTGGAGCAATGCGTTCGAATTTGAAGAGACTGTTTCGCTATCCTCAATCGCTTTTGGCCATCGCGCACCGGGTCGCGTTTTCCGCATGCCCGAAGATGAGGTGCTGGCGCGCGTAATGCGGCTTGCCGCTGGCCGCAGCGCCCGAATCGAGCTCATCGAGAGCTTCAACCAATTTATGTTGCGCCGCCCCACGTGCCCGGCCGGGACGCAACTGCTGCGTGACCTGTTCCGCCAGCAGCCCGCTGCGGAGCTGATCGATGCTTGATACCGAGACCCGCACGCCAGAACCACGCTTCGAGGCCCTGCTGCAGGTGCGGCCGCACCATCTGCGCTCGGTGCAGATCGAGCGCGATTTCGCCGACCCTCATGCCAGCCTCTATTATGTGGTAACGCCGTTCATCCGCGCCACCGCGCAGCGGCTGGCCGATGGTTTTCGCAGTGGCTCGACCGCGCGCGCATGGCGTCTGACCGGCGACTATGGCTCGGGCAAATCGAGCTTCGCGCTGGCGCTCGCGCGACTCGGGCTCGCCGAGAAGAAGCTGCTGCCCGAAGAGTTGCAGGACTATAGCGCCGCGCGGCGGCTCGAGCCTGTGCTCGTGGTGGGCGAGCGCGAGCCAGTAGGCCAAAGCGTGCTACGCGCGCTGCGTGCCACGGCCACGCGGTGCTTCGCGCGCATCCCGCGCGCGCTCAACACCGCGCTCAATGTGGCACCCGAGCCACCGCACGTGGTGGCGGCGCTGGACGCGCTGCGCGCGGCGCTTATCGCGGACGGCAAGGCGGCTGGCCTGCTCGTGATCCTCGATGAACTGGGCAAAAATCTCGAATTCGCCGCGGCCCAGAATCAGGCCGACGATGTCTATCTGCTGCAGCATCTGGCCGAGCTCGCGGCGCGCAGCGGCGATCAGCCGGTTATGGTGGTGGCGATCGTTCACCAGGCGATCGCCGGCTATGCGAGCCAGCTTACCAGCGCGCATCGCCGCGAATGGGAGAAGGTGGCGGGCCGCTACGAGGAAGTGGTGTTCTCGCCGCCGCTCGAGCAGGCCGCAACGCTGATCGCCGCCGCGCTCGACGTGGATGTCGACGCCTGCTCTGCCCCGCTG
>NZ_RZSF01000418.1:0-4727 GCF_004023325.1 Mesorhizobium sp. M1A.F.Ca.ET.072.01.1.1
ACAGCGCACCAATCTATGCCCGCGTCAGCGGTTATGTGAAGGATTGGAAGGTCGATATCGGCGCGAGCGTCAAGGCGGGGCAGACCCTAGCCGAGATCGAGGCCCCCGATCAGGACCAGCAATTGCTGCAGGCCAAGGCCGACCTCGCCAACGCTAAATCGGCCGAGGTCCTGGCCGACATCACCCTCAAGCGCGAGCGTCCGCTGCTCGAATCCCGGACCGTCGCGCAGCAGGAAATCGACCAGCGCGTGGCAGATCTAGCCAGCAAGCAGGCCGCGGTGAATTCCGGCGAGGCCAATGTCGAGCGCCTTGAGGTGCTGTCCGCCTACAAGACCGTCGCCGCGCCGTTCGACGGCCTCATCACTGCGCGCAACACCGATGTCGGTTCGCTTATATCGGCCGGATCGAGCGCCGGGCAGGCGATGTTCGTGGTCTCGGACGTACATACGCTGCGCGTCTATATCAACGTGCCGCAGAACTACGCACCGGATGTGAAGTTGGGTTCGCAGGCCACCGTCTCGGTGCCCGAATATCCGGGCCGCAGCTTCCCGGCTACCATCGTCGCCTCGGCTCGGTCGGTCGACATCACGTCCGGCACGACGCAGATGCAGCTTTCCGTCGACAACGCCAAGGGAGAGTTGATGCCCGGCGCCTATGCCAATGTGAAGGTGGATCTCTCCGGGGTGGCCGGCACATTCCGCATTCCCGTCAGCGCGCTCATCTTCGACGAGAGAGGCCTGCGCGTCGCCACTGTCGGGCAAGACAATCGCGCTACCTTCAAGACGGTGACGATCGCCCGCGACCTGGGCAACGAGATCGAACTGGCCTCGGGCGTCGCTGCCGACGACCATGTCATCGCCACTCCGCCTGACGGTCTGGCGGAGGGCGACGAAGTCCATATCGTCAAGCTGTCACAGGCCAAGGAAGCCACACCCAAGGTCCCCTAGGCGAAGTGGCGAAGGACTATTCCCGAATCCGGCTGGCCGGGGGACTGGACGCCTACATGCGACCAGGTCGGGGCGGTCCTGCCGATTGCCGCCGCTAACGAGCCTTGATCGCGATCAGAGAGATCGAGACTGTCATCGCGATCACGACAAGCGTCCAAACCACCGCATTTGGCGTCAGGCGCCAACGGTGGCGTTCGGTCATCCGCTTGCGCCACAAGTCGGCGTGGTTCGCGCCTTCGTATTTTCCCGAAGGGCCAGGGCCGGGAGGTTTCTTGTGCTTGGCTCTAGCAGCCATGCCTAGCCGGCGACCGCAAGCACCAGGGCGATGCCCACGCCAATTGCGAGCCCAGTGGCGAGACTTTCTGCCATCCGCATGGCAAAGGCGCCGTAGCGCGTCCGCAGACTGGTTTGCGGGGCTGTCAGGATGCGAGCAAGATCATCGAGCGCGTCTTCCATGCCAAGATTCTAGATCGAAACGGATTCGCTGTGAATCCCCCATCCTCTGGTGCGAACACACCAGTTCTTAGCGAAGCGTCATCGGAATCCGATAACCCGCCGCTCGGTGTGCCCCCACACCCAGCGGCGGGCTAAGGTGACCGGCGCCTTTTCTCGTGGGGGAGAATTGCCTGAGAGCCCGGCGCCGGCCCAGCGACTAGTGGTCCGCCGCATATGCAAGATAGCTAATTTCTACCTCAAAAGGACATGGTGTGATCGCGTAACCTCTTTGGCAATCGCCCTGGCGATCAGGAATAAACCTCACCGGTGCGGCGGCCCCAATTTGCGAGGATCGCCATGGCAATGAAATTTCCCTTCACGGAAGTCACGCTCGGCAAAAAAGCTGGACGCCGGGACGGGCCTTTCTGTCTATTGCCTCACTTGCCGGCGGTCGGCGGTGCTGGACGTTGCCGCACTGGTGAAACGGCTCGGGCCCGACCATAAATGCCTGCTTTACGTACCAGTTGATGGGATCGCCTACAGTTGTTCGATGGCGCAAGAGTGATCGCGTAGGCGTTGAATTCGAGGGCACCGAGCCAAAGCCGAAGTTCCATTACGGTTGAATGCCGGCTCCGGCCTTCCTGTCTCTAGTGGCAGAAATGTCACGCAATCTGAATATGCAGCGCTTCAACTAGGGCGCGCTTATGATCCGTCTTACCGAGGCGTACCGTCTTGGCTGCGAGGGATGCGGGGACCACTGGAGCGCTCGCTGCGGCAACGCAGCGGGCGCTTCGCATGGGAGCTATGGCGATTTGCACCAGAGCAGGGTTAGCATCCGGCTTTCCGGGCCTTCTGTCAGCCCACTCTCCGGCTGGACCGCCAGCGCGCGGTCTCGATGTCGTCGCGGGAAATCCCCATGTCGCTGAGCATGTCGTCCGGTGAGTCGCTCAGATCGTCAGTTGCCTTAAATAGCGCCCTCTGATCGGCTCGGCGACCAAACCAATCGACAACGGGACCAGCTACGACAAGAGGAAGGTTCACAAGCATCAGGGCACTCCCTTCACCGCTGCACAAGCTAGGCCGATGCGCCACGAGCGTATGTGACAAGACTCACAGACCCGTTAGTGCCTGCTAATTCAAGAACGTGCCGAGAACATCACGGCCATTCCGTGTTCCATGAAGTGAGCGGGAATGTTTTGCAATGCACGGAAAAACAAGGACTTAGGTGAGAGCGTGCTGCAAATGAGATGTAACACGGTCCGGAGACCATGTTTTCATTAAGGCATAGTTCTGCTTGGATATTTCGTTGGCTGGGGAACCTGGATTCGAACCAGGACTAACGGAGTCAGAGTCCGCTGGTCTACCGTTAACCTATTCCCCAGCAGGCGCGGTTGGTGCCGCGCGAAGCGGGCGGCTCAAGCGCCGCGAGCGCTGCCTTGTAGCCGCCATCCGAAAATAGTCAACCCCGCGCCGCAGTTCAACCGCAGCCTTTTTCTCATTCGATCGCGGGCCGCATGGGGACGCTCAGCCTTCGCCGCGGCTGTATTGCGAATGCTCGAAGAACAGCACCACGCCGAGCCCGATCAGCAGCGGGATGATCAGGTAGAACAGGCGGAACACCAGGAGTGCGGCGAGCACGCCGACCGGATCCATGTGCGACAGTCCGGCCAGGAAGACCACCTCGAAGACGCCGAGGGCGCCCGGCGCATGCGACAGCAACCCGACCGAAAAGGATATCATGAAGACGCCGAGCACGACGAAATAGCCGGGATTGCCGGCCGCCGGCAAGGCAAAGTAGATGATGGCCGCCGCCGCGAGCAGCTCGACCGGGCCGATCAGCAATTGCCGCGCCACGATCGGCAGTGCCGGGTAATGCAGCTGGAAGCTGCCGACCTTGAGCGGGCTCAGATGCAGCCAGCTGCAGAACACATAGACCGCAACCAGGATCAGCATGACGAGGCCGGCGGCTGTTGCCAGCTCGTGGTGCGGGGTCGTGGTAAAACGGTCGACGATCTGCGGCTCCAGCACCAGCACGAGGCCCCCGACAAGCAGGCTGGAGAGCACGAAGGTGATCCAGCAGATCGCCACCAGAACGCCGACATCCTGACCGGTCAGCCCCCTGGTGCCATAGGCGCGGTAGCGGATCACCGCGCCCGACAGCACCGAGCCGCCGATATTGTGCGACAGCGCATAGGTGGTGAAGGAGCAGAGCGTGACGAACAGCCACGAAACTTTCTTGCCGATATGGAGCAGCGCAATGTGGTCGTAGCCGGCGAGGGAGGCATAGGCGACGACCGAGCTCAGCGCCGCCAGCACCCAGGCGCGCGGGGGGATGGCGACGATACCGGCCCAGACGTCGTCGAGTGAGATGCCGCGCAACTCATGGATGAGCAGCCAGAGCGAGAACACCACGGCCGCTATGCCGATGACCGGCCAGAAATAGCGCGTCCAGTTCATGGCGTCGTCGTCATGCGATTAAGCTCATTGCTATGATGTCGCCCAAACCCGTTCCAAGTCTCATTGAGACATGCCTGATTGAAGCCGGCTATTCAACCGGCATGAGGTGGCCCCTGCGTGACGGCGCCAAAAATCGGGCCATGCGCTCTTGGTGATTGCAAAGCGCGCTGCTAGTCTGTTCTCAACTTGAACAAATCGAGGTGCCTGCTGCGTCCTTGCTGGTTCGCGCGGCGCCGAAAGGAATTGAAGTGGAAGACCACGATACCGGCGCGGGCGCGTCGGCAGTGGGCGTGTCCGGGACATCGCCGGCGGTACCGGCGGGCCCGCCCGCGGGGCGTTTCAGCCGCCATGCGGGCGCGCACGCAAGACATGCCGACAATCAAGGCGAGAACCCGAAAGGCAAAACGCGCAAGCGCCGCAAGCGCAGGCGAGGCCGCAAGGTTTTCGCACGTGATGAGAACGGCGGAATACCCTCGCCGGGGCCCGTCGCCGCTCCCGCCAGCCTTGCGCCTGAACCCGCGCCGATCGTCCCCCAGCCGCGACCGTCGCCTCCAAATGGCGCGCGCCCGCCGCATCAGGAACTGCCGGTATTCGCAGCGCTCGATCTCGGCACCAACAATTGCCGGCTGCTGGTCGCGGTGCCCGCCCGCCACGGCCAGTTCCGCGTCATCGATGCGTTCTCGCGCATTGTCAGGCTGGGCGAGGGGCTTTCGGCCAGCGGCCGGCTCGGCCAGGCGGCCATGGACCGTGCCGTCGAGGCGTTGAAGGTCTGCGGAGACAAGCTGCGCAACCGCAAGATCAGGAAGGCGAGGCTAATCGCCACCGAGGCCTGCCGCTCGGCCGAAAACGGCGTCGAGTTCCTCGAACGGGTCGAGCGCGAGGCCGGTC
>NZ_RZSF01000419.1:0-4714 GCF_004023325.1 Mesorhizobium sp. M1A.F.Ca.ET.072.01.1.1
GACTACGACGCCATCATCGACGCCGCTTGCGATGCTTGGCAGAAGCTCCTCGCTGCGCCCCAAACCATCAAATCAATCGGAATGCGGGAGTGGGCGCATGTCGGTCAAACTCCATGACTCTTGGTATAACAGGATCATGACGCTTTATTTAGTCGAACGTTAAGGGTCCAAGCCATAGGTTCCGCGTCGAGTGGAGCGCAGGATCAGACAAGGCGCGCGACCGCACCGCGGCAGACCATCGGATCTGCGGGCTCGCCTAGATGCCGGATGCTCCGGCCAACCGGAGCTACGCTCCTCAGATTGCTTGTTGACCGGTCGAGGTTTTTCGCCTTCGACCCGATTTGGACCCGGAGCAGAACCGGCGAGATGCGAGGATGATTGCGGCTCTCAGAGACGTTTTTTGCAGAAGGTGAGTGCACACCCGACGGTGGGGCTTGAGCAGACCGCCCCCGACACGGTCGACGCTCCAGGAGGGCGTAGCGTAGCGACCCAAACGGAGTCCGACGACGTGCGGCTCATCCTGCGCCGCTGGCAATCCGCCTGCGGCACAGGTCCCCTCCCGCCCTATGAGGAAATTGCGCTAGGCAGCGTTGGCCGCTTCTCAGAAGAGATCGCTGTGGTCCGTCGTTTGGGCGACGAGCCGCCCTTCCTTTTGCGCTGCGGCCGGCGCTTCCGCGCCATCGTGGGCTTTGCAGAGTCCGCGCGCAGCCTCGATGAGCTGCCGTATGCCTTCAATCTGGCAATCGCCTCCGCCCTCGACAACGCCTCCTCGGCAGGCGAGCCCCGGCTCAAGGTTTGCCACTGGGTCGTTGACGGCAAGGTCTCCACCATCGAGATCGTCGCGCTGCCATTGTCGTGCCGCTGGCCGGGCGAATACTTCCTTCTATTCCTTCGGCCGCGCGCCAGCCAGTTCGAGCTTGCCAGTCTGCTCATCAACTCCACTCAGGAAGGCGTTATCGGGCTGAGCCCGATCGATCGTGGGCATGGCGCAATTTCTGACTTCTGCATACTGAGCATCAACGAGGCCGCGGCGGGCTTCCTCGGAGCGACCGTCGACAGCCTCCAGTCCACCCTGCTATCGGACGCGCTGACCCAAGTCGGCATACCAGAGGTACCCCAGGAACTGCTGCGCGCGGGTTCAGGGGGGCGCCTATCGAGCTTCGAGCTCGCCTATTGGCTGGGACAGCATAGGATCGCTCTCAAGGTCGGTGTCGACATCGCCGGCGGCGTGCTGGTGGTCACTCTCACCGACATTCGCGACCTGAAGGGGCGGGAGACCCTCTTCCGCTCTCTTTTCGACGACAATCCGGTTCCGATGTTCGTGCGCAGCCAGTCGACGGGCAACTTTCTCAACGTCAATGAAGCGGCGCTGCGTCTCTACGGCTACAGCCGCAGCGACTTCCTGGACCGCAGCCTGGCCGAAATCCGCGTGGATGGCACCATCATCCGCGAAAGCGACGGTCGCGAGATGGTGCTTCGGCACCGCACCGCCGACGGTCGTGAACTCGATGTGATCGAGTACACCAGCGAAACCCTCGTAGATCATCAGGTGGCAATACTATCGACAATCGTGGACATTACGGAGCGCAAGCGCGCCGAAGCCCATATCACTTACCTCGCTCATCATGATCCATTGACGGGACTGGCTAATCGAACGGTTTTCACGCGCGAGCTTGAGCGGGCGGTGGTCAGCCTCAAGCAGGACGGACGGCGGTTCGGCGTGGTGCTGATCGACCTCGACAATTTCAAGACAGTCAACGACACGCTCGGACACGCGGCAGGCGACGCACTCCTCATAGAGGTGACCGCCCGGCTGAAAGAACTGGTGCGCAAAACCGACGTGGTGGCCAGGCTCGGCGGCGACGAATTTGCGATCCTGGTGCCGGCCGTCGAATGCCGCTCCGACGTCGAGGAGCTCGGCCAGCGCGTCATCCGCGATCTTACCGCTATACGGAAGGTCGACGGCGCCGAGATAGTGATCGGCGCGAGTATCGGCGCAGCGCTGGTCCCAGACGACGCCGCTGACATCGACAGCCTTCTGAAATGCGCCGATCTCGCCCTGTACCGCGCGAAGCAATCGGACAAGGGCACCTTCCGCTGGTTCGAGGCCGGGATGGACATGCGCCAGCGCGAGCGGCGTGCGCTGGAGATAGAGTTGCGCGGCGCCGAAATCGACCGCGAGTTCGAGTTGCATTACCAGCCCATCATCCGGACGCAGACCGGAAAGCTGCGCGGGTTCGAGGCCCTGCTGCGCTGGCACAATCCGCGCCGGGGCATGGTGTCGCCCGCGGATTTCATTCCGATCGCGGAGGAAACCGGCAAGCTCGACGAGCTCGGCCGCTGGGCGCTTGCGGTGGCATGCCGAGAGGCGGCAACCTGGCCGCGAGAGCTGGTGCTGTCCGTCAACGTCTCGCCGGTGCAGTTCCGCAAAGGGGACCTCGTCGGAACGGTCGGACTGGCCCTGGCCGGAAGCGGGCTGGAGCCGCACCAGCTTGAGATCGAGATCACCGAGTCGGTGCTGCTGTCGGCCAGCAGCACCAACCTCGCCATCCTCAAGCAGCTTCGCTCGCTGGGCGTGCGCATTGCACTCGACGATTTTGGCACTGGCTACTCCAGCCTGAGCTATCTCAGGCAGTTTCCGTTCAACCGTCTCAAAATCGACCGATCGTTTGTCCGCGAGATCGGCCGGTGTCCAGAGTCGCTCGCCATCGTCCGTGCCGTCATAGGACTTGGCGCCAGCCTCGGCATCGATACAACGGCCGAAGGTGTGGAGACGGTCGCGCAGTTGGAGGCATTGCGCGCCGAGAAATGCGGCGAGTTGCAGGGCTTCCTGTTCAGCCCGCCCGTTGCCAGCGAGAGCGTCGCCGCCATCATCGGCACGTATTTCGAAGAGGCATCGCGTCTCGCATAACGCGCTCGCCGACCTGCGCCGGCGGCGTCGAAAGGTCACAAAGGACGCCATTCCGCGCAGAATGACGCCGCCCGACCCTCGCCGTTCCGGCGAGTCCTGATGCGCGGGGTCGCGGCCTACAAGGGGAGCATGAAAAAGTTGGGGGTCTCGTCGGCTCTGAGTTAGCCTGACCGCCATGTCCGACGTTGAAAAATACCGAAGTGTACCAATTCAAAGTGAGCTTGCGACGAATCACGCCAATGTTATGGCGCCGGCTGCTCGTTCCGCAAGAGGGAGGACTATCATCTCCATGCTTTCAAGCTGCACGGCCGGCACTATGGTACGACTTCGACTGGCAAGCGCCACCGCGACGCGGCAGGCCGCGAAGTGACGCTCGCCAATCTGCAACTGCGCGGGCGCCAGAGGATCCGCTACGAGTACGATTTCGGCGATCGGTGGGAACACGATCTCCGGGTTGAGGCTCGAGCGATAGGGCGGCAAGGCCTACCCGGTCTGCATCGCCGGCGCGCGTGCCGGTCCGCCTGAAGATATTGATATGGTCCACCAGGATACATGGCGCTCGTCGATCGCTTCTGCTTCGGCGACATCGACCGGCTGTTTCGCGAAGACAAAGAAGATGAGGAGTTCGAGGACGATGGGCGTTGCGCGCCTTCGAACCTGAGCGCTTCAGCCGGCGCGAGGTGAATGCGACTCTGAAGCTCGAATTTTCAGAGCTTGCCAGGGGCTGACCGCAACAGGTCGACATGCTTCCCTCTCCCGCGACCAAGGAGGGATGTGGATGCGGTTTGCCATTCACTCGTGATCGGCGGCGGCGACGCAGCAGACGAAACGCAAGAGATCATCAGCTTCGACCGAACAGACGCGCTGTCGATCGTTGAGCTCGGCCTGACGCTTGAAGAAGCGAAGTCAGCCCTCGTTGCGCTCCAGATCGCGATTACCGATGCGCAGGTCGACGATCTTTTCGAGCCGATCGGCGCTGGCGACGTGCGGCTGCACGGAAAAGCGGGGTCTGAACAAGATGTGGTGGTTGGCGCCCATCTTGTTCCGACCCTAGATCCGACCAAGACAGACTAAACCCCCGTCGCGCTCGGACTCGGCACGAACGCCTGTCAACTTGATGCTGTCGAAGCTAAGGCTCTTGACGCGCGGCGGTGTGGTCTGCGCGCGAACGCCATACTTGAGCAGCACGCTTCGAACATCCGACTCTGGACTGGTGCTATCCTCGGCGATGGCCTCGGATAGTAGGTATGAAATCGCCCTGGCTGGTGTTTCCGTACTGCGGGTACTCGTACTGCCAATCCTTCAGGGCAGAACCGCTCTTGCTGCTGGCAACCCGCATGACCAACGCCAGCCGGTCGCGATACCACGCTAACTCCGGGTGATCCTGAACGCACTTTTCCAGGAATGAGATTGCCTTTGATGATATGAGGTATTCGTACCGTCGAATCTTACCGTCATCACCAGCGAGTGCAACCCGCACGGTGCGCACTGTCACGAGCCCGCTCGACAAGCTTGGCCTCTTCAAGCCGGAAGAGCCTCACCCGACGGCTGAGCGTGCGCGCCTCGATCGAGGTTGCCGACATCTTCCGCACTGCCGGGCCCGCCTGCCGGGTCGCCCATGCCGGGCATCTGAGCCTCGCCCAGCTCAAGGTCATGTCGGCGATCGAGCACTGCCGCACCGCGGCCCTTGGCGGTCACGTCGAGGCCTGCGAGGACTGCGGCCAGTGGCGCATCGCCTACAATTCCTGCCGCAACCGGCACTGTCCGAAGTGCCAGGGTGCCACGGCGCGCACATGGCTTGCC